>CADBML010000050.1 GCA_902795825.1 uncultured Bacteroidales bacterium | reverse complement strand
TGCCCGCATTGCTCCCTCTTTCCTGCCAAGTATCTTCCAAATATCCTCTCTGAATTTCCTGAAAGGCAATTTATAGAAATCCCCTTAAAAGTTTAGAGTTTAAGGGGGAGCGTTTGCCTCATTATTCACATTAGTTTTCGATTATTCGAGCATTCGAATTGGCTTTCAACACTCCTCTTTCCCCTTGACATGCTACCGACTTGCTACATAACCGCGCGAAACGAGGCCGGCTGCGATGAGGCCGGCCGCGGTTGTTTGGCAGGTCCGGTATATGCCGCTGCGGTGATTCTTCCCGACGACTTCCATCATCCACTGCTCAACGATTCCAAGCAACTTTCGGAAGCCAAACGCGACAAACTCCGTCCAATCATTGAGCAGGAAGCCGTGGCATGGGCTGTCGGGGTAGTTACGGCGGCTGAAATTGACAAAATAAACATTCTAAGGGCGTCAATCCTTGCCATGCATCGTGCCCTTGACCAGCTCGTGGTTCGGCCAGGCGCTATTATCGTCGATGGCAATAAGTTTTCCGATTACAATGGAATACCCTGGCAGACGTTTGTCAAAGGCGACGGCCGTTTCGCCAACATCGCCGCTGCCTCAATCCTCGCCAAAACTCACCGCGACGAATATATGACTTGTCTCCATGAGGAGTTTCCCGCTTATGGGTGGGACGTAAACAAGGGCTATCCCACGCGCGCCCACCGCGAAGCCATCCGCGAACATGGTCCATCGCCCCACCATCGCCTTTCGTTCCGGCTCCTCGACCTGCAGCCATCGCTTTTCGACGGCATTGAATAACGTTCATTTCGCTCGGCTTGCACTGACGTTGCCGCGATGCGGCGAAGTTAGGCTGCGCCTCGAAAATGCTCAAATAAATTTGGCATTTCGCTCGGCTTGCACTAACGTTGCCGCGATGCGGCGAAGTTAGGCTGCGCCTCGAAAATGCTCAAATAAATTTGGCATTTCGCTCGGCTTGCACTAACTTTGTAATTAAATAGGAATTAACAAATGGAAGAAAATACATTACCCGACAATAAAAAAAATGAAGAGGTGTCGGCCGACACCGGTTCTTCGACGCCGGCTGAGGAAAAACCGGTGAAACGCACGGTGCTCGACTACGACGACGTGGTGAAAATGGCTCCGTTTTTCGATGGCAAACCCAAACTCGTCAATCGTATTTTCAAACTGTTGTCGATTGACAAGGTCAACTGGATCCATTCCCTTCATTTCGACACTCCGGGCGTGCCGTTCTGCACGGGTCTGCTCGGCACTTTGGGTTGCGACATACGTGTGGATAACGAGGAAGTGCTCGACGCTTTCCCGGGAGCGTTTGTCACGGTCAGCAACCATGTGTTCGGAGCGCTCGACGGCATGATGATGATTGACCTCGTGGGCCGCCACCGCCCGAAATACAAATTCATGGTGAATATGTTCCTGAAACATATCACCGCCCTGACTCCCAGCATGATATTCGTAGATGCCCTCGCCAGCGACGACCCCGAAAAACAGCGCCAGTCGAAAATTGGAATCACAGAGACCATCCGTCAGGTGAAGTCGGGCGAACCGGTTGGGTTCTTCCCCGCCGGCGCGGTGTCGAAGGTGAAGCGCAATCTCCGGATTGAGGACCGCGAATGGCAGCCGGTGGTTATCCGTCTGATACAAAAACTCAAAGTGCCGGTAATTCCAGTGTTCTTACACGGCCGCAATTCCAACTGGTTTAATTTTCTCGGAATGGTGAGCTGGAAGTTGCGCACGCTCCGCTTGCCCGCAGAAGTCTTCAACCGCAAAAGCTACAATTTCCGTATTTCGTGCGGCGAACCCATTATGCCCGAAAAAATCGCAGAATTCAGTTCGGTTGAAGAGCTGGGAAAGTTCCTCAAAGCGCAGACCTATGCCCTTCGCGACCGTTATGCGAAAGCCCCGCTTCCTCCCAAATCCAACAATAAATAATCCTGTCTTAATCAATTATGCCGAAAGAAAACATCGAACAAAGCATTCGCCAAGCAAAACAGCGTTTTGGTATTGTGGGCAACGACCAGGCCCTCCACCTTGCGCTCGAACGCGCCATCAAAGTGGCCCCGCATGAACTGTCGGTGCTTATAATTGGCGAAAGCGGCACTGGCAAGGAATTCTTTCCCAAAGTGATCCATGAGAACAGCCGCCGCCGTCACAGCCGCTATTTCGCCGTCAACTGCGGCGCAATCCCTGAAGGCACTATCGACTCCGAACTGTTCGGACACGAGAAGGGAGCCTTCACCGGCGCAATCTCCGACCGCAAAGGCTATTTTGAGGAGGCCGACGGGGGCACGCTTTTCCTCGATGAGGTAGCCGAGCTGCCGATGTCAACCCAAGCACGCCTGCTACGTGTGCTTGAGTCGGGCGAGTTTATTCGCGTAGGGTCGTCGGATGTCAGGAAAACCAACGTCAGAATTGTTGCCGCCACCAACGTCAATATGACAAAGGCGATTGAGGAAGGCCGTTTCCGCGAAGACCTCTTCTATCGACTTTCCACTGTCACAATCGTAATCCCTCCGCTTCGCGAACGTGCCGACGACATCGTCATGATCGCCCGCAAATTCGCCGCCGACTTCGCCGAGAAGAATCAAACCGACGAAATATCTTTCGACACAGATGCCCGTTGGGCTCTCATGAAATACCGTTGGCCCGGAAATGTGCGTCAGCTCAAGAACGTAATCGACCAAATCTCTATTTTCGAGTCGGGAAAGACAATCACAAAGGAGATAATTTCGGCTTACTTGCCTGCCGACACACGCTCCACTCTTCCCGCGACAGTCAAAAATTCGCCGTCGTATGAGTCGGAGCGGGAATTCCTCTTCAAAATGGTGTTATCTCTACGGCAAGAAGTGGAAGAACTGCGAGCCAAGCTCTCGGGCGACGACACAGCGGCCGTCAACGAGCATAAGGCGCTTTCCGATCCCTCCGCCCGACAGGTCAATGAAGAAGAAATTGGCGACCTCGATGTCGTTGACTGAACATCGGTTTTGCCGTCATGCTTTCGCCAGACTTTATCCGACTCTTGAATAGCTATCCGACTGATATTTTCAATCGGATTGAGATTGATTTGGATGGAAATCCCATCGTCTCAATCAGGCTAAATCCAGCAAAAAAAGCGTGCGTGACCGAAGGCCTGCGCCCTGTGGCATGGAATCCTTCTGGTTATTATCTCCCTTGTCGGCGGCAATTCACGTTTGATCCGGCTTTCCACCAAGGCCGCTACTACGTTCAAGATGCGTCGTCGATGATCATTGGCCGTGTTGTCAGGCAGATAACTTCCGACCGGCAGCCCGTGCGACTGCTCGACGCATGTGCCGCTCCGGGAGGCAAAACCACCGATGCCATCTCGTCGCTCCCAGAAGGAAGCATCGTCATCGCAAACGAGTACGACCCTCGGCGAGCATCGGTTCTCCGCGAAAACATCGTCAAGTGGGGCTCGCCGTCAACAATCGTCACTTCGGGCGACACGGGCCGCCTGTCGCCTCTACGCAATTTTTTCGACATCGTGCTTATCGACGCACCCTGTTCCGGCGAAGGAATGATGCGGAAAGATACTACCGCTCGCGAGCAGTGGAGCCGTGGGCTTGTAGCCTCATGCGCCTCTACACAGCGAGAAATCGTGGGCAATCTTGCCGACACGATTCGCACGGGCGGATACCTCATCTATTCCACCTGCACTTTCAACTGCGAGGAAAACGAAGAAAACGTGGCTTTTTTCTGCCGTGAATTCGGCTTTGAAAGCGTCGAAATCGATATCCCTGGCGGATGTGGGATCGACCACGGCATTAATACTCCCCACAGCTGCCTGCGGTTTATCCCGGGTCGTGTGGAGGGCGAAGGCCTTTTCGTGGCTCTTTTGCGAAAAACCGACAACAACCAACGCCCGTTCGCCAATAAATCCCAACGACCAAAAGTTGCTGAAAACAAGCATCTGAAATCGCTTATCGAAGGCGACTTCACTTTCATCGCCGAACCCGACGGCTCGGTCAACGCTTTTCCGACAGCCCATGTCGGCACACTCGAAGCCGTGCGTAAACTCACGAAAATCGTGTTTTACGGAATTGAATTGGGAGTGGCAAAAGGAAAGGATTTTATCCCCGCCCATGCGTTGGCGATGTCGTCGGCTTTGCGCACCGGCATTTTTGCCGAAGTCGATATCGACCGCGACGAGGCGATAAAATACCTTCAGCGTGAAACCCTCGTCTTGCCCGACGATACCCCGCGAGGAATCGTTCTTCTTCATTTCGAAGGCTGCCCTCTCGGCTTCGTGAAAAATCTCGGCAACAGAGCCAACAACCTTTATCCACAGCAATTCCGCATCCT
>CADBML010000049.1 GCA_902795825.1 uncultured Bacteroidales bacterium | reverse complement strand
GATGACGTATTTGTTGTAGTACGACAGTAAAAGGGTGGTCATCGGCAGGGCAATGATTAGGCCGATGAAGCCGAGCAAATAACCCCATATCGACAACGATAACAAGATTATGACTGGATTCAAGCCCATGGCCTTCCCCATTATCTTCGGCACGAGGAAAAAGTCCTGAATTATCTGTATGACGATGTAAACAAGCATCGCCTCACCAAACATTATCCAGAACGAGCCGCCGGTATCGACGGAATAAACCACGCAGAGAATCAATGTGGGAATGATTGAAATCAGTTGGAGATACGGCACGAGGTTGAGGAATCCGATGAAGATGCCGAGAGCAATCGCCATGGGCATGCCGATAATCCAAAAACCGATGCAGAACAACACGCCGACGATGAAAGCCACGATTGCCTGACCACGGAAATACTGGTTCATGCTGTCGCGCACGTCGGAGGTGATTTTCATCACCGCACCGCGATATTTCGCCGGCACGAGGTTGCGAAGCCAGCCGAAGAACCGGTTGAAGTCGATCATAATGAACACAAGGTAAATCATGATGAAGAACCAACCGATAATGCCCATTATAACGCTCACCCCAACGGAAATCACGCCCACAGTGGTTGCGAAGAACGACTTCACGATTTCCCACCATTCGTTGCCGGTGAACATATTCTTGAAGTAGTCAAGGTCGATATAGTCGGCAATGAAGTCCTTGATGGCATTGATGAGCGGCCCGTCGGCGGCCGACGACATATAGCGCCCAAGCATCGAAAGGATTTCGCGGAACTCGCCGAACAGCATAGGCACAAGCACAGCCAAAAGCAGAACCACGAAGGCGGTGGTTTCGAGCAGTGTGAGCAAGACGGCTCCCACGCGCCCCTTTTGGTGGGTGATGCGGCGGTTGAACTGAACCAACGGCTCAAGCATATACGCTATGAAGCAGGCAAGGATAAACGGCCAAAGCACCCCTCGGAGCACATACACAAGCCAAATGATTAACACCGTGAGGACACAACCGCCCACGGCGCGGAAAATTCGCGTCAGCGTGTCGGGCTGCTGCTGTCCTGTTTGAGATGAACTGTTTTCGGCCATAAACAAAAAAATGTGGTTTGTCTGCCACGAAATTAGCAAAAAATTTTCAAATAATGAATAGAAAACCGTAACTTTGTAGTTGAAAAATAAAATCACACCCGTATTTACTAACTAAAAACTATTATAAGCAATGACAGAAGTAATTAAAAAAGCCCTTAACGATAAGGCGTGGGCAAGATGGACAGCCCTGATTCTTATCGCCTTGGCAATGTTTTTTGCCTACATGTTTGTGGATGTCATGTCGCCTCTGCAGTCGCTGGTTGAGAAGTCGCGCGGCTGGACGAGTGAGACGTTCGGCGTCTATGCCGCATCGGAATACGCACTCAACGTGTGCGGCTTCCTGATTCTTGCCGGTATTATTCTCGACAAGATGGGGGTCCGTTTCACCGGAATCCTATCTACTTCATTAATGGTGATTGGCGCATCAATCAAATTTTTAGCCATAAGCGACTGGTTTCAAGCCACATCGTTCTGTGCATGGCTTGATTCGTGGTGGGTTTCGCTGCCCGGCACGGCCAAGATGGCGTCGCTAGGATTTATGATTTTCGGCTGTGGTTGTGAAATGGCAGGAATAACCGTTTCGAAAGCCATCGCGCGCTGGTTTGAAGGCAAGGAAATGGCCCTCGCTATGGGTCTTGAGATGGCCATCGCCCGTCTCGGCGTGTTTGCCGTGCTATCGATAG
This sequence comes from uncultured Bacteroidales bacterium, assembly GCA_902795825.1. Lineage (GTDB taxonomy): Bacteria > Bacteroidota > Bacteroidia > Bacteroidales > Muribaculaceae > RUG14106. The sequence goes on along the minus strand of CADBML010000049.1, from coordinate 16,598 downwards.
CGCCGCGCATTTCCAAAGCATTTGTGGATACCGCAGGAAACGAGTCGGTTGTCGCCCCCATCGCATTCTGCACCGCTCTGCTCCTCATCGGACTGATCAACTTCTGCGTGTTCTCCGTTATGGACAAGCGCCTCGACCGCGACCTCGGAGTGGACAAGTCGGCATCCGACGAGGAATTCAAGGCATCCGACATCAAGATAATCTTCCGCACAAAGATGTTCTGGATTGTCGCCCTTCTATGCGTGCTCTATTATTCGGCAATCTTCCCATTCCAACGCTACGCCACCAATTTCTTTGAGGAAACGCTCCACATTCCCAACGGCGAAGCAGCTGATATCCTGCGCTGGTTCCCGATTTTGGCCATGGCGCTCACCCCGTTCCTCGGCTACTTCCTTGATAAAATCGGCAAGGGAGCGTCGATGCTTCTACTCGGAGCCGTGATAATGATTGTGTGCCACTTGAGCTTCGCATTCATTCTTCCCATGTTTCCGTCGAAGTTGCTGGCATTTATCATAACGATTGTGCTTGGCGTGTCGTTCTCGCTCGTGCCCGCCGCATTGTGGCCCAGTGTCCCGAAAATCATCGACAGCAAGATTCTCGGCAGCGCCTATTCGCTGATTTTCTGGATTCAGAACATCGGTCTATGCCTCGTGCCTTATATGATTGGTGCCGTCCGTGAATCGACGGGCAGCTACTTCGTTCCGATGCTGATTTTCTCGTCGTTCGGTTTTTTGGCCGTGATATTCTCCATCATGCTCAAGATTGAGGACAATCGCAAGAATTACCACCTCGAGCGTCCCAACATGGAAAGCAAAAAGAAGGCATAACCGCCGACTAAAGGGAAACGGCATCCGGCCTCGGATGCCGTTTCCAATAAATATTGAATAGTAAATGGGATCATATGCATAAGACTGTGGATTAAACAAAAACAGGAATTTGCCGGTGAGACCGTAAATCTCGAATCAACGACTGAATAATAATGAAACTCGTAGGAATCGGAGAAGTGCTGTGGGACATGCTCCCCACAGGCCGTCGTGCCGGCGGCGCTCCCGCAAATTTCGCATATTTCGCCTCGCTCCTCGGCCATGAAGGCATTGTGGTGAGCGCAGTGGGCAACGACCGCAACGGTCACGAATTGAGGAGATTACTGGAGGACGCCGGTCTGACGCTCGAAGTGATGACAAGTTGCTGTTACCCGACAGGCAGAGCCGGCATCATAGTCGATGCCGACGGAGTTCCCTCCTACTCCATCCTTGAACATACAGCCTACGACAATATATTCTACACTCGTCAACTCGAAGCTGTAGCCGCCACGGCCGACGCCGTTTGTTTCGGCACCCTCGCCCAGCGCACGGCTGCCAGCCGCGCCACAATCAGGCTTTTCCTCGACCGCTGCCGCACCGGATGCCTAAAGGTGTTCGATGCCAACTTGCGGCAGGCATTTTACTCGCGTGACGTAATAGAGGAATCGCTCAGCCGATGCGACATTTTGAAAATCAACCACGAAGAGGAGTCCGTCATCTCCGATATGCTTGGGCTTTCCACCGAGGAGATTTTCAACCGCTACAATCTGAGCCACCTCATCGTCACCCACGGCGAAGAGGGAAGCCAAGTGGGCGACCGGCATGGCATTTCGACATTGCCGACAAAGAAAGTTGAAGTAGTAGATACTGTAGGCGCTGGCGACGCTTTCACCGCCGCGTTCGTCACAGCCATTTTGGAAGGCAGCCCTACCGAAGAAGCCCACAGGCACGCTGTCGATTTCTCGGCTGAGTCGTGTACACGCGCCGGAACCGGATTGTGCTGAGAAGCTGCTTATTTTTTTGGATGAAATATTCAACCTGTTTCTAACCGGCTTTTTCTCAACATTCTCGGCTCCGCAAACTCCATTAATGAGTTTTTTCATGGTGAATGGTCAATTTTTTCGAAAAAATTTTGAAGTGTGAAAAAAATTTAATAAAATTGCAGAAAATTTAATTACTAACAATTTATCCAATCACGATTATGGCAAATTTCTGTGAAAAGTGTGGTTCTCCCCTTAATGGAGAAAAATTCTGTCCCAATTGTGGTGCCCCCGTAGCAGCCGCTCCCGAAGCTCCTGCAGCTCCCCAAGCGCCGGCACCTGCTCCTGCTCCCGCACCTGCTCCTGCACCCGCACCTGCTCCTGCACCCGCAGCTCCCCAAGCTCCCTATCAGGCCGCCCCGATGTCGGACGAAGCCAAAGACGCCTCCGACAACAAGGTGATGGGCATCCTCGCCTATTTCGGCATTCTCGTGTTGATTCCCATCTTCGCCGCCAAAGACTCCAAATTCGCGAAATTCCACTCCAACCAAGGATTAATCCTCTGCATCATTGGTGTGGCTTTGTGGCTCGTGAATATGATTCTTGAATGGGCTACAAGATCCACGGATTACGTTTGGGGCATACCCGTTCCCACTCACAACTGGATCTACACAATTTGGTCGATTATCTATGTGATCGGTTGCATCTTCATGCTCGTGCTTGCTATCATGGGTATTATCAACGCTGTGAAAGGAGAAAAGAAAGAACTTCCCATTATTGGCAAATATCAGATACTCAAATAATTATTAGCCAATCTCAAAAAATGACGAGAGCTCGGCCACAGCGGTCGGGCTCTTGTTTTTTCCGACATTCATGCGAGAAATGACAAAAAAAGAGTGAAAATATTGTCGGAAAAGAATAAAAATCGTAATTTTGCCTATGCTATAGAGATAGCGGAACGGCCTGTCGCCCGACGACCACGAGTGCGTCGGGAGGAAAGTCCGGGCAACACAGAGCGCCATATTTCCTAACGGGAAGCTGTCGGCAACGGCAGATTAGCGTGACAGAGAACGACTGCCAACGGCTCCACGGAGCGCGGGCGATGGTGAAAAGGCGGGGTAAGAGCCCACCGGGCGCGATGACGACATTGCGCGCCGCACGCATTATGGGTTGCAAGGTCAAGTATACCGGCATTTAAGGGCTGCTCGTCCATTGCCGGGGGGTGGACTGCTCGCAAACGTCGCCTGAAGCTCGCGAGCCAATGGGACGTTAAAGCGCAGCCGGTTGGCAACAGCCGGTGCAGATAAATGACAGGCAGCATATTGTTATTGGAGGCTCTTCAGCCCGCTGAAAGCGTCCACAATACTTTATGCCACATAACCCGGCTTATAGTTCCGCTTCCCTTATAGCTTTTTTGCGACTAATGCCATTCGAAGATGAGCAAAAACAAAAAGAAAAATAGTGTGGCTGCCGGCAAAAATCAGTCGTTTGTCGGCCGGTTGACCGACAGGGCATTGCGCTGGTGGCGCTATGTCTCTGTTGACGTGTGGAGCGACACCCGCGACACTCCGCTCATCAATCTCACTAAGACACTCAATCTATCGGTTCGTTCATTCTTCAACGTCGACCTCCAATCTCAAGCGGCAGCAATGACATTCCGCACTCTTCTCGCCATCGTGCCCGCCTTAGCGCTGATTTTTGCCGTTGGTCGCGGATTGGGATTCCAAAACATCATTGAGTCGGAACTGTTCAACTTTTTCCCTGCCCAACGGGAAGTGCTCGACAAAGCGATGCAGTTTGTCGATAGTTATTTGTCGCAAGCATCGCAAGGCGTATTCGTGGGCGTTGGAGTGGTGTTTTTGTTATGGACTTTGATATCGCTTCTGGGCAATATCGAACAGTCGTTCAACAAAATCTGGGGTGTCCAAAACGGACGGTCTATGGGTCGGAAAATTTTCGACTACACCGCAATCATCCTCATCCTGCCCATCATAATGATCTGCTCCGGCGGCATATCGATTTTCATGTCGTCAACATTGCAAAACATCATCAACTTCGAATTCTTCTCAAAAGGCATCGAAATCTTGATGACCGCTCTGCCCTATCTGCTGACATGGCTATTCTTCACAGCCATGTTCATGCTCATCCCCAACACGAAAGTGAAATTCAAGAACGCCATCATATCAGGGTTCATTTCGGCGGTAGCCTTCAATATCATTCAATGGCTGTTCGTCACAGGGCAAGTGTATGTCACGAAATACAACGCCATCTACGGCTCATTCGCCTTCCTGCCATTACTCCTGCTGTGGCTCCAACTTGTGTGGCTTATCATTCTTGCCGGATGCGTCATTTGCTATTCTTCCCAGAATATCTTCCAATTCAATTTCACCAACGACATCTCCGAGATTTCGAGCAACTACCGGCGTAAAGTCGCAACGGTCATGATGTCGATCATTGCCCGACGCTTCGCCGACCGAAAGCCCGCCATCACAGTTTACGACTTCGTCGTCGAATACGGTATGCCCTCGCGGCTCGTCAGCGACTTAATCGAGGATCTTTCAAAAGCCCACCTCGTGGTCAGCGTGGTCAGCGACAAGCATGAACCCGCGTTCCAGCCGGCTATGGATGTCAGCCGCCTGACGGTGGGCGAACTCAACCAAATGCTTAACAACGAAGGAACATCCGACTTTATCAAATCGCTTGTGCCTTTTATTCATCAGCTCGACCGCTCTGAGGCCGACGCCACACTTCTGCAGCTTGCATCAAAATTAGAACATAAAGCGAAAAGATGAGACCAGTGGCCGGCATATTATTCGACCTCGACGGAGTGTTGATCAACAGCGAACCATCTTATTCGCGCTTTTGGCGACACATCGACGAAGTCTATCCCACCGGAGTGGCGAATTTTGCCGAAACGATTAAGGGGAACACCCTATCGACTATTCTATCCACACATTTTGACGCCGCAGTCCATGCCGACATCACATCGCGTCTCCACCAATTCGAGGCGACAGCCCCCTACCCTCCTTTCGACGACACATTCGCCACATTGAAATGCATTAAAGACTTTGGCGTGAAAACCGCGCTCGTCACAAGCAGCGACAATGCAAAAATGGCGAACCTTTACCGTCAACACCCTGCTTTCACATCCTATTTCGACGCTATCGTCACCGCCGACAATGTGACCCGCTCCAAGCCCGACCCACAAGGCTACATCATAGCCGCCAAGATGTTGGGCCTAAGCCCCGCCGAATGTATTGTTGTGGAAGACTCCCCCGCAGGTCTTGAAGCCGGACGGCGCGCGGGTGCGTTCGTCTGCGGGCTCGCCACCACCGTAGGAGCCGACCGCGTGAGCGCTTCATGCGACCTCCTCTTGTCGTCTCTTTCCGACTTAGCCGATGCGATTTCTCATACCCCACCGTTCCCACAAACAGAACACGTCACAGCCAAATGATTGAGCGCCTCAACATAATTGCCGACCCACGTACGGCCGCGAGCGACCTGCAGTTGCGAGTAGTAGCATCGACTCTACTCAATATCGACGTGAACCGTATAAAACGCATTGTCGTCACGCGTCGTTCGATCGATGCCCGCCAACGCGTCATAAAAGTCAATCTGTCAATCGACATCCATATCGACGAAACTCCGTCGTCAACATTGCCCTACACCCCCACGGTTTATGCCTCAATTCCCGCCGATGCGGAAGCGGCCATTGTGGTTGGTGCCGGTCCAGCCGGCCTTTTCGCCGCCCTTAAACTCATCGAACTGGGCATCCGTCCCATCGTTCTTGAGCGCGGAAAGGATGTCGATTCAAGGCGCGTCGACCTTGCCGGAATTTCACGCGAAGGAATTGTCAATCCCGACTCGAATTACTGCTTCGGCGAAGGGGGCGCGGGAGCCTTTTCCGACGGAAAACTCTACACCCGCTCGAAGAAACGAGGCAATGTGGAGCATATTTTGGCGGTTTTCCACCAGTTTGGCGCTGACGACAACATCCTTATCGACGTTCACCCCCATATCGGCAGCGACCGCCTACCGTCGATTATCCGCAATATCCGTCAGCAAATTGTCGATTCCGGAGGCGAAGTGCATTTCTCAACCCGTGTCAGCAATCTGATTATCGAAAACGGCAAATGCTCAGGCGTGGAAACCGAATCGGGGGCTAAGTATTTCGGTCCCGTGATATTGGCCACCGGACATTCGGCCCGCGATGTCTATCGGATGCTCCACGACAATGGGGTTAATATGGAGGCGAAGGGGTTGGCAATCGGGGTTAGACTCGAACACCCCCAACAGCTTATCGACCGAATAATGTACCACAATCCGTCGGGACGAGGTAAATATCTTCCGGCGGCGGAATATTCGTTGCTATGCCGTGTCGATGACCGCGCCGTCTATTCATTTTGCATGTGCCCCGGAGGTGTTGTGATTCCGGCCGCGTCGGAGCCCGGGCTTCTTGTGGTGAACGGAATGTCGGCATCAGGCAGAGCCGGCCGATGGGCCAACTCCGGCCTTGTTGTGGAAGTGTTGCCCGAAGACTTACCCGGCGATGATTGCATGAAAATGATGCGTTTCCAAGAGAAAATCGAACGCGAGTTTTTCAACGAAAGCGGTTCGTCGAGCCAGAACGCTCCGGCGCAAAAGATGACCGACTTCGTGGCCGCACGCGATTCGGAGTCGTTGCCGGCAACCTCTTATCCACCGGGCATCCACCCAGCGAGACTCGACCGAATGTTGCCCTCAATGATTGCCTCACGCCTGAGGAAGGCATTTGTCACGTTCGGCCAACGATATAAGGGTTTCCTTTCCGAAGAAGCCACACTCATCGGGTGCGAGACCCGAACCTCTGCCCCAGTGCGCATCACCCGCGACCCTTCGTCGCTATGCCATGTCGCTGTCGATGGCCTTTTCCCCGCAGGAGAAGGGGCCGGATATGCGGGAGGCATTGTTTCCGCCGCCATCGACGGCGAAAGAGCCGCACAAGCAGTGTATAATCTTTTTCATCAACATGATAATTCACAATCATAATCAAAATAATCTTTACAAGTTATGAAGAAATTGTTTTTACTTCTGAATGCGATGCTGCTGACGATAGGCATCAATGCCCAAATCGTCACCACCTCGCCCACGCCCCTTCAGGAAAACAGCGCCAACGTTGTTCTGACATTCCATGCCGAACAAGGCACAGGCGGACTGAAAGGGCTATCCCCATCTGAAGCAGTCTATGCCCACATCGGCGTCATCACTAACAAATCGACGAGCGGCAGCGACTGGAAATATGCCCCCACTTGGCTCGACAATTCCTCCAAGTACAAATGTACGTATGTCGCCGCCAACACCTACACCCTCACAATCGGCGACATCCGCACATATTTCGGAATAACCGACGCCACTGAGCATGTGAAGCAAATCGCCGTCGTGTTCCGCAACTCCACCGGCACGAAAGAGGGCAAAGCCACCGGAGGCCTCGACATTTTCGTGGATGTCCTTGAAGATGGCTTCAACATGTCGTTTGTTTCCGATGCCGACGGTGACATCCTTTCATCATCGACCAACACGGTGAACTTCACTGTGGGCACTACACAAGCGGCCAAAATTGAGCTTTTCATCAACAACACCACCACGCCAGTTAAGACCGTTGCATCAGGCACAACCCTAACCTACTCCCACACGTTCGCTGTCGGATTCCACACAATCACCGCACGCGCCACGTCCGGCTCCGATGTTATCGAAAAGGTAATGACTCTCCTCTACCCCTCGGCTTCAACTGCCGCCACCTATCCAGGCGGTGTCCCCAAAATGGGCCCCGTGGTCAACTCCGACGGCTCTGTTACTTTCTGCCTCGCAGCTCCTAAAAAAACCAACGCCCTCATTATCGGCTCATGGGACGACTACAAGGCTAAAACCACCAGCGTAATGAACTATCAGGACTATCAGGGCAACCGCTACTTCTGGAAAACCGTTTCCGGCCTCGAAAACAACAAGGATTATGTCTATTACTTCGTTGTTGACCAGTCGATTAAAGTCGGCGACCCCTATGCCCGACTTGTCCTTGACCCGTGGAACGACCAATGGATTCCCGCTGCCAATAACAGCAGCATCATCCCCTATCCGAGAGACAAGGTCACGGGAAATGTCATGCTCTGCGTATTCAACAAGAATCAGGACAACTACAACTGGAAAGTAACCAACTTCCAGATTCCCAACAAAAACGACCTCATCATCTATGAGCTTCTTCTCCGCGACTTCACCGGCACAGAAGGCAAAGCCGAAGGTAATGGCAGCCTCGCCCTCGCTATGGAGAAAGTGGAATATCTCCGCGAACTCGGAGTGAACGCTGTCGAACTTATGCCTATTCAGGAATTTAGCGGAAACAACTCTTGGGGCTATAATCCCAACTTCTACTTTGCACCCGACAAAGAATACGGCACGCCCGCTCAATACCGCGCGTTCATCGACCTCTGCCATCAAAACGGCATCGCCGTTATCCTTGACGTAGTTCTTAACCAGAGCGACGGACTTCACCCGTGGTATCAACTCTATGGCGGCGTTCAAAACAATCCGTTCTACAATGCCGTGGCTCCTCACGACTACTCCGTACTTAACGACTGGAATCAGGACAATGCTCTCGTAGATCAACAATGGAAAGATATGCTCCAATTCTGGCTTACTAAATACAATGTCGACGGCTTCCGTTTCGACCTTGTTAAAGGGCTTGGCGACAACAACTCCTATGGATCCGGAACCGAAGCCTACAACCAGTCGCGCATCAACCGCATGAAGAAGCTCCACGGCTACATGACCGCCGTCAAGCCTGGATGCATTTTCATCAACGAAAATCTCGCCTCCGCAAGCGAGGAAAACCAAATGGCTAACGATGGCGAACTCTGCTGGGCTAACGTCAACTACAATTCCAATGAATATGCCGTAGGCAACCAGTCGGATCTCCGCCGGTTCAACGCCACTAACGACAGCCGCAATTTCGCCTCTACTGTTTCCTACGCAGAAAGCCACGACGAGCAACGCAACGCTTACTGCATGACCACTTGCACTAACACCTACATTAAAAGCTCGCATCAAGTGCGTATGCGCCGATTGAGCTCACTCGCCGCACAGATGATTCTCAACCCGGGAGCCCACATGATTTTCCAATTCGGCGAACTTGGCGACGAACAGTCGGAAAAGACTTCATCAGGCAACAACGTCGATCCGAAGATTGTGAAATGGAATAACTTCTCCGACACTTATCGCAAAGCTCTTTACAAGTGCTATTCCGAGATTAACTGGTTCCGTCGCTCTAATGCCGACCTATTCTCGCAATCGGCTTCATTCACCAACAACTGCGATTACAACAGTTGGAGCGGTGGCCGCACAATCTACGCTTACAGCGGAAACAAGGAAATGGTTCTCGTGGTGAACCCGCTTCCCGCCACTTCCTCGAAGATGATTAACGCCACATTCAAATCATCCAACAAGAGCGACTACCACGTGGTGAGCTGTTCGCAAGGTGTTTCATCCACAGCATTCTCGCCAAGCACCGGACAAGTTCAACTTCCGGGCAATAGCTACATCCTCATTGCCAACAACAACTGTGCCGGCGTTGAAGGTGTTGTTTCTGATGCCCGTAACGACGTGTCGGTTTTCGGCGGAAATGGCGAAATCGTTGTGTTTGGCGACTACAAAAATGCTGCCGTCTATAACCTCTCTGGCCAACGCATGAGCATGAATAATCTTCGCTCCGGCATCTATGTGGTTGTGGTTGACGGTAAAGCGACAAAAGTGCTTGTCAAATAACACAATAAAACGGCACTCTTAACCCTTTCCTTTAACAAAATGGCAGGCGGCTACATCCGCCCGCCATTTTGTTTTTTGCCCACCCATGATAACCCGTCGGGCAAGGGCGATTTATTCGCCAATCGGAAATTATGTCAACATCCTCTTTGTTGCCAACGCCAACAGACAAATTCACGACACCCCGACGACAACCGCCTCGGATTATCATCGTCCGCGACCAAAGACCCTGTCAACCGATAACGCTCAAACAAGACTGATAAAATGCGACCTGCTTGTGAATTTCGCCTCAAAAATTGCGAGAACGAAAAAAAAAGCGTAACTTTGAGGAATTAAGAAGATTGATTCAGTATTTCTAACTATTTTTCGATTATAATGAGGTTAAAATTTGCTATCTACGCATGGTTGTCGGCTTTTGCGCTGCTGCCTGTCTGTGGAATAAACGCAGCCAACCCGTCGTGGTTTGAGACCGACTCCGCCAAAGCCGTCAACGCACGCTTGGCTTCCGACTTTTCACTCTCAATGCCTCAGGCGGTGAAAAACATCAAGGCTCTTTATCCTAAGGTGACTAATGCCGACATTGACCGTTTTATCGACAAGCATTATCTTGAAATACAAATTATTAACGGCAAAAAGCGCATGCACCGCAAATCGCCGCGGAACCTTGTTCTACTTAACCCTTCGATGAACAACTGGAGCGGACGCGGCAGTGAGTCGGAACCAATACGGCAAAAAATCGCCGACGAAATTATTAAAGCCGCCGCAAGTCACGATGCTGAGCCTGTGCTGACCCACAGAATAACTATCCGCTTCACCATCGATGTTCCTTATAATGAGGTCCTTGCTGGCGACACAGTGAAAGTGTGGATGCCTCTGCCAATCGAAAGCGACCGGCAATCGAACGTGAAAATCCTTTCCACATCTCTCCATCCCTATACGGTCTCTACCGGACACTCCGTCCACAACACGATTTTCATGCAACAAGCCGTCGAAAAAGGCAAAAACTCTCACTTCGAGTACTCTTTCAGCTACGACTGCTCGGCTTTGTACTTTCCACCTGACTTCATATTGTCACACCTCAAGCAATACGACAAGTCATCGGAATTGTATAAAAAATACACCGCCGTGGAGTTGCCCCACATTATCAAGATGGACGGATTAGCTCATGAGATAGTCGGCGACGAAACAAATCCATTCCGTCAATCCGAACTCGTATTCAACTACATCGTCAAGCACTATCCATGGGCCGGAGCGAGAGAATACTCCACCATTCCTTGCATTCCACAATATGTTGTCGATGTGCGGCATGGCGACTGCGGCCAGGTGGCATTGCTTTACATTTCGCTCATGCGTTCGCTCGGAGTACCCGCCCGTTGGGAAAGCGGCTGGATGCTTCATCCGGGAGAAAAGAACCTCCACGACTGGGCTGAAGTTTACTTCGAAGGAGTCGGATGGGTTCCCATCGACGTGTCGTTTGGTCGCTATACCAACGCCGCCGACCTGAAAATCGCTAATTTCTACTCCACCGGCATCGACTTCTACAGATTGGCGACAAACAAGGGCGTTTGCGATGAACTTTTCCCGAAAAAACGCTTCTTCCGGAGCGACAATGTCGATCTCCAAAAAGGCGAAGTGGAAACTTCGCGCGGCAACCTGTTCTACGGCGGTTGGGATCAACATTTAGAAATAATCAGCATTAAGCCAGTCAGCAATAATCAGAATTAAGCCAGTCGGCAATAATTTAAGCCCTCCGACCAATGAAACTTCAACGTAATATAATCGCAACACTGATTTTGACGCTTGCCTCAATTTGCCAAGCGCAAAATGTCAATATCGAGCAGATAATCAACGATGTTAAGAAAACCTATGCTCCCGACAAGCGACAAGCGATTCTCGACATATCATTCCGTCAAACAGAAGGCGCTTTATTCCTGAACGGCACCACCTCGGAGCAAGCTGCGCATGACGCCATCATCAGCAGGCTCGACCAACTCGGAGTGGCTTATGAGGACAACATCACAGTCATGCCATCCGACATTTGGGGACTAGTGAACATGTCGGTGGCACACGTCCGTACAAAGCCAGGACATGACGAAGAAATGTCAACCGAACTCGTCATGGGACAACCCGTTCGCATCCTTGAGCGGCTCGACAACGGCTGGTCGCGCATTCAATGCCCCGACGGCTACATTGGTTATATGATTAACGGTTCAATGTCGTCAAAGAAAGAGTCGCAGATGGAGCAATGGAGAAGATCCGGAAGGATGATTGTCACTTCACTCACTCAAATCTACGCCTATACTTCCGCCGACTCCCGATCGTGCCGCGACGTGGTGACCGACCTCGTCAACGGGTGCATCGTGGAAGGACCGCTTCAACTTGTCGGCACACGCTCTGAAGTCGTACTGCCCGACGGACGCAAGGCTTGGGTCGATAACGACGACATTGCCGACTTCGAACAATGGTCGCAGCAGCCATTCTCTTCGCGCCAGATTCTCGACATGGCATATTCCATGATGGGCGCACCTTATCTCTGGGGAGGCACTTCGACTAAGATGCTCGATTGCTCAGGACTGGCAAAGGTGGCATATTTCTCCAACGGAATCATCCTCATGCGCGACGCTTCACAACAAGCCACAACCGGCACCCGCATTGAGGCCGCGAATTGGCGTTCATGTCAGGCCGGCGACCTCCTTTTCTTCGGTAACGCAAAAACACGCCGAGTGACGCACGTCGCCATCTACGACTCCGACGGATTTTATGTCCATTCGTCGGGACGAGTTAAGCACAACAGCATCGATCCGAAATCAGACGATTATCTCTCCACTCCCTTTCTCCATGCCGTCAGAATCGCCGGCAATGAAGGCTCACGCGGAATATCGCGTGTGGCTTCGCATCCGTGGTATTTCAACGTGAACAAATAATTCTCATCATAACATTTTGACAATGAACCGCAGAAAATTCCTCCGCAACACGTCACTTGCCGCTTTGGCACTTTCGTCGCCCATATCGCTCTCCGCTATCGGCAGCCCCACGAAAAAAGTGGGACGTTCGGGACACCTCAACCTCTCGTTCTCCCCTTATGAGCTCAAACTCCAGCATGCGTTCAATCTCGCGAAATACAGCCGCACGACCACTCCCGACGTGCAAGTGCAAATAGAATTTGACGGAATAATCGGCTATGGCGAAGCCTCAATGCCGCCTTACCTTGGCGAAAGCGTGGAGTCTGTCACCCGATTCCTTTCGAAACTCGACCTTGCCCAATTCACCGATCCTTTCCGAATCGAGGAAATCCACGAGTATATGGAGTCAATTGCTCCTAACGACCGCGCCGCAAAAGCGTCGATCGACATTGCACTTCACGACGTGGTGGGCAAAATCATGGGTCAGCCGTGGTATAAAATTTGGGGGCTTTCTCACGAAAAATCGCCTAACACTTCGTTCACCATAGGCATCGACACCGCCGAAGTTGTGCGCAAAAAAGTGGAAGAAACAGCTCCTTACAAGGTGATAAAAGTGAAAATGGGACTTGACAACGATAAAGAGCTGGTGGAGATAATCCGCTCTATGACCGACAAACCGATTTGCGTTGACGCGAACCAAGGGTGGAACGACAAAGAAAAAGCTCTCGAAATGTGTCATTGGCTCGCCGAGCGAAACTGCATTTTTGTGGAGCAGCCGATGCCTAAGGAAATGATCGACGAAACTGCTTGGCTTCGCGAGCGTTCACCTCTGCCTATCGTGGCCGATGAATTCCTACAACGCCTCACCGATATCGCACGCGCCAAAGGAGTTTACGACGGAATCAACATCAAGCTCATGAAATCGACCGGCATGCACGAAGCCTACAAGATGGCGGTTCAGGCGCGGGCACAAGGCATGAAAGTCATGCTCGGATGCATGACCGAAACTTCTTGCGCAGTCACCGCCGCAGGTCAGCTTGCCCCCATGGTGGATTGGGCCGACCTCGACGGCAATCTCCTTATCGCCAACGACATTTTCGACGGCATTAAAATAATCGACGGACAAGTCACCGTCCCCGCCGACCGCCCGGGCATTGGCGTAATCCCTATTAACCGTTAACAAAGAAACAACTCTCCTCCTCGACAAAATGCCTATAACAACCATCGACACCGACAGCATTAGTTCGATTATCAGCAACGATCTATCGAACCTTTGGGAAATCCTCGACGGCGAACAACGGCGAACGCTAATCGACAATTTCACTCTCGCCACCTACAAGAAGAATCAAGTGATTTATCGCGAAGGCGACACACCTAAGTATATTCATTGCCTGCTCGAAGGCACCGTAAAAAAGTATAAGGATGGCGTGGTGGGTCGCACACAAATTATCCGCCTAATCCGACCAATTCAATATTTCGGTTATCGTGCCTTCTTTGCCAACGAACTTTACGTGTCGTCGGCTGCGGCTGTCGAAAGTTCGACTATCGGGCTTATTCCCATGAATATTATCAACCGACTCATTCATGAGAACAACGAGTTGGCCCTGTTTTTCATACACGAATTGTCGCACAATCTTGGACGCTCCGACACCAAAATCGTCAACCTCACCCAAAAGCACATCCGCGGACGACTTGCTGAAACCCTCATTGCGCTCAAGGACAACTATGGAATTGAGGACGACGGATTGACGCTTCGCGTGTATCTCTCTCGCGAAGATCTTGCTAATATGTCAAACATGACAACAGCCAACGCCATCCGCACTCTCGCGGCATTTGTCGATGAGAAAATTATAATCGTCGATGGACGTAAAATCAAGATTGTCGAAGAAGAACAGCTCCGACAAATCTCCCACTACGGCTAAACACTTCTTATAAACTACGCTATGAACTTTAAACTCACAACCGAATATAACCCGACCGGCGACCAGCCACAGGCTATTGAAAGCCTCGTCAATGGATTGAAGGAGGGCTCGGAGGCCCAAACCCTTCTGGGCGTTACGGGGTCGGGCAAGACTTTCACCATGGCCAACGTCATTGCGCATTGCAACCGCCCCACCCTGATTCTAAGCCACAACAAAACTCTCGCCGCTCAACTCTACGGCGAAATGAAGGCTTTTTTTCCCGAAAATGAGGTGCATTATTTCGTTTCGTTCTACGACTACTATCAGCCCGAAGCGTATATCCCATCAACCGACAAATATATCGAAAAAGACTTGATGATTAACGACGAAATCGACCGACTTAGGCTTGCAACAACAAGTGCCCTAATGTCGGGCCGTCGCGACATAGTGGTCATCTCGTCAGTCTCTTGCCTCTACGGCATCGGCAATCCCGACGACTTCAACAGCAACATTATCGAAATAAAAGTGGGCGACAGAATCAGCCGAAACGAACTTCTTCGCCGCCTTGTCGATGCCACTTACAGCCGTGTCGATTATTCGCCTGGCAGAGGAAATTTCCGAGTGAAAGGCGACACTGTTGACATTCACCCCGCTTACGAAAACCATATAGTCCGCGTCACTTTCTGGGGCGACGAAATTGAGTCGCTGACAACATTAGAGGAAGTCACGTTGAACATCATCGATCATTGTCCTGACACAAAAATTTTCCCCGCCAATATCTATGTCACCACCAAAGAGCGTATGGCTGCCGCTCTCGCCCAAATAGAGCTTGACCTCGAAGAGCAAGTGAAATTCTTCAATCAAGAGGGCAAGCCTCTCGAGGCACGGCGACTGAACGACCGCGTACACTACGACCTCGAAATGATTCGCGAAATGGGATATTGCAGCGGGATAGAAAACTACAGCCGTTATTTCGACGGAAGGAAAGCCGGTTCTCGTCCGTTCTGCATACTCGACTTTTTCCCCGATGATTTTCTGACAATCATCGACGAAAGCCATGTCACAATCCCTCAAATCCACGCCATGTATGGCGGCGACTTTTCGCGGAAGCAAAACCTCGTCACCTATGGATTCCGTCTGCCTGCAGCCCTCGACAACCGTCCGCTCAAGTTTGAAGAATTTGAAAATGTCACAGGACAGACAATATATGTCAGCGCAACACCTGGCGACTATGAGCTTCAACGTTCTGAAGGAGTGGTAGTAGAGCAGATTATTCGACCAACAGGTCTGCTCGATCCCGAAATAGAGGTAAGGCCGACAGCTAACCAAATCGACGATCTTCTCGAAGAGATCCGCATCCGCTCCGAACGCGACGAGCGCATTCTTGTCACTACTCTCACAAAGAGAATGGCAGAAGAACTCGACGCTTATTTGCGCAAAATCGGATTCCGCGCCACCTATATCCATAGCGACGTCGACACCCTTGAACGCATCCAGATTCTCGACGACTTTCGCAAAGGCATTTACGACGTTCTCGTAGGTGTGAACCTGCTGCGCGAAGGCCTCGACCTTCCAGAAGTGAGCCTTGTCGCAATCATCGACGCCGACAAAGAGGGCTTCTTGCGCAACCACCGCAGTTTGACTCAAACTGCCGGCCGTGCCGCACGAAACCTTAACGGCAAAGTGATAATGTATGCCGATAAAATCACCGATAGTATGCGACGCACAATCGAAGAATCGACGCGCCGACGCACAATCCAACTGCGTTACAACGAGGAACATGGCATCACACCGCAAGCCATATCGAGAGTTCATAAGCAGATAATCGAAGGACTTCACGCCACAGCCGAAACCCAAACGACGCAATCAGACGGCTCTCCTGCAAAACCGACGCAGAAACGCGACCCAATCCCCTACTACCGCGAATATATCAACAGCTACGACATCGCTGCCGACCCTGTTGTGAATTATCTAACTAAGGAGGATTTACCCACTGTCATCGACAGGCTCAAGAGCGAAATGCTTAAGGCCGCGAAAGAAATGGACTTCCTTGAAGCGGCCCGCCTTCGCAACGAAATCGACAATTTGTCAAAAAAACTCGAATCGGAATAATGGGGCTTTCTATAAATTCCACGTTCAAAAAGACATCAAACTAAACAGCAACAATAATGAACTCTTTCGTAAATTCAGGAATATATTTGTATCTACTTGACAGTCACT
>CADBML010000048.1 GCA_902795825.1 uncultured Bacteroidales bacterium | reverse complement strand
CAGGCACAAATGCAACACGAGACAAAGTTAGTTAAAAAATTTGAAGAATTCGACGACGGGGGAAGAGAAGTTGAGTTTTTCTCTTGGCCGGCGGTTGATTCATAATGCACAATTTCTACTGATGCATTAAATTAAATAAAATATTATATAATCATTTTACTATCAATCGAATATAATCTTTTTGTGTTTTTATGATTTGAAACGAAAATATTAAAGATACCATTATCAAGCAATAAGTAGTTTTTTGTAATGTGTTCTTTTTCAGCATATAATATCAAAAGCTCAATATAAAATGATATAATCTATAATTTAATGCATCAGTAGTAATGCACAATGCACAATGCATAATGCATAATTCATTATTTGTTTTTCAATTAGAATACAACAAATGTCATTATCTCAATGCAGAATGCATAGTTCATAATGCACAACATGCTTCGCGACGGAGAAAGAACACAACGCAAACAGCCTAATTAACAACCCAAACCGCTGTTTATCAAACTGTTTTATCACCGAGAAGTCCGAGCAGCCCAAGTTGTCCGAGTTTTTAAGCTCTCAACTCTCCTCTCTCAACTATAATATGTCCGAGTTACCCCGAGCACCCTCGTCGCAATGCCGTTGTTCATCGCCATAATTAACTGTTTTTCCGAACCGCTCTCACGGGAGATTAGCGGTAGGTTTCCAAAAAAAACACAAGGAATCGCTGATTTGCGGAAAAATTTCCGTAATTTTGCGGCTGATAATTATTATTGTGTCTTCGTTGATCGGAATGAAACTCATATCCACAGCCTTTTCGGCTATGACGGTGGTTGTTGCGGCCGCCGTCGAACCATCCTTGCCCGACACCATCGGCATGGAGGATGTCGATATTGTGGCCGTCAAGTCCGACATCGCGACTGCCACGGTTATTGACCGCCAGCAAATCGAAAGCCAGCGGATTGTGGCTTCTAAGGGTGTAGGGCAAATATCGCCGAACCTGTTCATGCCCGACTACGGGTCGAGAATGACATCGTCGATATATGCCCGCGGCACAGGCACCCGCATCGACCAACCCGTCGTGGGGCTATACGTGGATAACGTACCCATCCTCAACAAAGACTGCTATGATTTCGACCTGCCCGATCTCGACAACGTGAAAGTAGCGCTCGGTCCGCAATCGACGCTTTTCGGCCGGAACACAATGAGCGGCATTATCAGCCTGTCAACCCTCTCGCCCCTCAACTATCAAGGCAAACGATTCGCCGTTTCTTACGCAAGCCACAACACAATCCTCGCCTCGGCAGGAATCTACGGAAAATTGTCCGACAAACTCGCAATGTCGGCCATCGGACACTACTACCACACCGACGGACAATTCCGCAACGCTTACAACAATTCCCACTGCGGCCTTGAAAACCAAGCGTCGCTCCGCTGGCGCACCGAATGGCGTCCGTCAGAATCATTATCGATCGGGAACAACCTCTACGCCGCTATGTCGCGAACATCGGGCTACCCTTACGAATTTCTCGACACCCGCGAAATCAACTACAACGACTCCTGCTTTTATCGGCGCAACTCCCTCATCGACGGCATTTCGCTGAAATGGCTCCACAAAGGCATTGTGGTGACATCGATGACATCGCTACAATATCTCGACGACAACATGACGCTCGACCAGGACTTCCTGCCGCTGTCATATTTCACGCTCACTCAAAAAAGGCACGAATTCACCGTCACTGAAGATGCCGTGGCGAAAGGCATGGTAGGCAATTACTCTTGGCTCGGTGGGGTTTTCTCTTTCTTCCGCAGAGGTTCCACCGTCGCCCCCGTAATGTTCAAAGAATACGGCATCAGCCAGCTCATCCTGAGCCATGTCAATGAGGAAAATCCCCACTACCCTTGCGTGTGGGACACTCCGTCGTTTCTGCTCGGTTCGTCATTCCAGACTCCCACGTTCAACTTCGGCATCTATCACGAAAGCCAATACTCGCTCGCCGACGTGACGTTCGCCGCAGGTATCCGCCTTGACTACGAACGCGCCGCAATCAACTATCAAAGCGAGTGCCACACTTCCTACACCATTCTCGACGCATACACCGACCCGTCGAGCCCCACCGTCTTTGCGCAACGCCAAATCGACATCGACGACGAGAACAAAATGTCGAAGTCACATCTCGAATTGCTCCCGAAAGCGTCGGTAACCTACCGGTTCGGCATGGCGGGCGACAAGCAAAAACGCTCGTTGCTGAAATTGTCTGTCGCCGAGGGCTTTAAGGCGGGCGGCTTCAACAGCCAGATGCTCTCCGACGTGCTTCAGCAAAGGCTTATGGGATTCATGGGTATTACGGAAAAATACAACGCCGAGGACATCCTGTCCTACAAGCCGGAGAAATCGCTCAACTTCGAACTTTCGGCGGGGCTTGTATTTCCCGACGCCAGGTTGTCGGTCAACGCCGCCGCGTTCTTTACCAACATTACCGACTTGCAGTTGACCGTATTCCCCGACGGGGTCACCACAGGCCGCATGATGACAAACGCCGGCTCGTCACGTAGCCGCGGCGTGGAACTGTCGGCCCTCTTCGAAGCGACAAGCCGGCTTTCGTTGCGCGCCGCATGGGGCTTTACCGACGCTCGCTTCCGCCATTACGACAACGGAAAAGCGGTGTTCGACGGAATGAGAGTACCCTACGCGCCTGCGAACACCCTTTTCGCATCGGCCGACTACTCCTTGCCCCTCGGCAAAAGCCGCTTAGCCGACAGCATCGACTTCAATGTGAATTGCCGTGGCGCGGGCCGAATCTATTGGAATGAAGAGAACACCGAATGGCAAAACTTCTATGCCCTGTTGGGTGCTTCTGTCACACTGCGCCGCCACGATTATTCCGTGTCGCTGTGGGGCTACAATCTTACCGACTCTCGGTTCAACACTTTCCGCTTCGTGTCGATCGGCCACACCTTCCTTCAGCGCGGCGCAACACGACAATTCGGAATAACTCTGAAATTGAACATTAACTAACTAACATAACTCATTATGAAGATTATCAAAATTCTTTCAATCATCGCTTTGACATCGCTCTCGATTTCCTCTTGCGGAGTGGGCAACGAACCTTCCTACGAAACTTTCGGCACACGCGGGTTATTCCTTGCCGTAACCGAAACCGACCACTACACTACCTCGTTCTTCGAATGTGGCGACGCCACTTTCAAGGTAATCTTCGGCGACCAAGCTCAATACTCGCTCGCTGATTTCCGCCTCAACGCTTATTCCACTCAAGGTCTGCTGCAAGTGGAAAAGCTTAAATACGAGATAAATGACGACAATCTTAAATTCAAAGGCGAGAACATCACCCCGCTCTTCAACGGAAGTTCGGCCCCCTACACCGTCAACAATTTCGACGGCAAAATCTACAAGGGCAAAAACATTAGCATGTTCTTCCACACCGTGATTGACCTCGGCGACTACATCGTTTCAACCCCCTACAAGGAATATGTGCTCTCGGGCCAGACAAAGGTGATAGAGAGCGAGGCCGAAATCCCAATGCCCCAATTGTTCGACACGCCGATCTACCACATCACCGTCTATCCCAACAAGTCAAAAGCCGACTTGGAAATCAAAGGCGCTAAATTCCACGAAAAAATGCCCGCTCTCAACATGGTGTTCCCCGATTTGGATTTCCGAATCTCCGGCACGGAAGGTTTTGAACTCGAAAGCGAAAGCCTAACACCGACAATCGGTGGCAAGCCCTTCCCGAATTATCAGGTGACCGAGGCTTATCTCAACTTCAAAAACGACGCCACCGTGCCCTCAACCTTCCGTTTCAACCTTTACAACGAGAAGTTAGGCTCATACCAAGTCATCGCCACCCTTAACTACTAAGGGGCTTT
>CADBML010000047.1 GCA_902795825.1 uncultured Bacteroidales bacterium | reverse complement strand
TAATCAGCAAAAGTGTTTTCATTGTTTTTGTGAAAATGAAAATATAGGAATTTGCCGGCGTCCCAATTAATCATGAATTATTGGAATTAATGGATAATTCTTGATGATTTATGGTATTATCTTCGATGCGGGAGTTAACCATGTATATGTTCTGATGTCGCGGCATTTTTTTTGTTTTTGTTTATTCAACGGCACAAGCTTATGCAAATGAACCAAATTTTTCCGAAAAGTGCCATTTTTTGTTCCGGCGATGCGAAATGCCGCAGTTTTTGTTTAATTTTGCCGATGAATTATGCCAACTGACCGCAACATATCGCTTTCTATCGTCAAAGCCGCCGCCATCATCCTGATGGTGGCAGGTCACACCGAAGGCCCGTGGTGGCTCACGAATTTCATCTATCTATTCCACATGCCGGTGTTTTTCATCGCCGCAGGCTACTTCTGGAAGCGTGTCAGCGTTGACGCGCCATGGGAATTCTGCGCCAAACGGTTCAGAAAGCTCTATGTGCCGATGGTCGTCTGGAGCATAGTGTTTCTTTTGCTCCACAATTTTTGGTTCGACATTGGCCTGCTCAACGAGACATACGGCAACTTGCAAGGGGGCGTAACCCACCCCTATTCGCTGAAAACGGGCCTGCAGAGATTAGTGAACATCATCACCGCCATGGCCGGCTACGACGAGTTTTTGGCGGGCGCGTTCTGGTTTTTCCGCGCTCTATTGGTTTCGAGCATTCTGTTCATGATATTCCATTGGCTCATCGACAAGCGCAAAAAAATGAGCGCATGGATTCCGCCGACGATAATAGTGGGCATTGTCTTGGCTTTCACCGCGTTGAAAATCGGCTATGGGCTGAAAGTGGTCAACATTGTCCAAGGGGGCATACGCGAATGTTGGGGCATAATGTTCTTCGCCATAGGAGTCATATACCGCCATTTTGAGGATAAAATACCGCGCTGGTGGTGGACAAACGTGGTCTATGCGGGCGTACTCATCGTCGGCGCATGGCAGCATTGGGCCGGAATGAACCTGACGCCACGTATGATCGACCTCGCCACCCTGCCCGTTACGGGCATCTGCGGTTTTCTGCTTCTGCACAACGCCGCCCGCGCCTTAGCCTCTTACAACTCCCCCGCCCTTCGCTTTTTAGCCTACGTAGGCGACAACACCCTGCCTATCTTTGTGCTTCACATTATTTGTTTCAAAGCCGCCGCAGCCATTCAGATTGCCGCCGTGGGGCTTGACTGGCAGATGATCGGATGCCACATGGTGGTCCACCACCCCACGACGGCCGCCGGCTATTGGCTGCTCTATACTGTGGCGGGCGTAGTGCTCCCGCTCCTCCTCGACGGCGCATTGAGGAGAATCAAACTCGCCCGCTTTTCCAAATAACTTTTTCGGGATTTCATTCGACGACAAAGGCCCTTAAAGTTGCCTTTAAGAGCCTTTGATATTGTTTTGTATTTTCTTAATCTCGCTGTTAAATGCCGCAGGGATTTCGCTGTTAAATGTTATAATAGAGAATTAAATCCTGATTCAACGGCGGCGGCGATGTCGGAATAGAAGCAACTTGCCAAGCCGAGAATGACAATCCCAGCCACGCAAATCCACATTCCGATGCGCTCGCTCAGAGCCGAACGGAAGCGGGCTATGACCGGTTCGTCGGGCTTGATGAACATGGCCTTTACAACGAGCAGATAGTAGTAGAGCGACACAATGGTGTTAATCAACGCGATAAGCACGAGCACATACAAAGCCGTCGTGCCCGGCTCGACTGCCGCGCGGAAAATGAAGAACTTCGAGAAAAATCCGGCAAACGGGGGGATGCCAGCAAGCGAGAACATTGCGAGCATCATCGTCACCGAAAGCATCGGATTGGTCTTGTAAAGCCCGTTATAGTCGTCCATACTCAACTTTCCCGTGTTGTTCTCAATCGCTTGAATCACACCGAAGGCAGCCAAATTTGAGAAGATATAGACGAGGATGTAGTACATCATCGCCGTCAGTCCGGCCGGAGAGCATGCGATAAGCCCAAGCATGATATATCCGGCCTGCGAAATCGACGAGAACGCAAGGAACCGCTTCATATTCTTCTGACGAATGGCGAACAGGTTGCCGATGGTGATGGTCAGGATGATAATCGCATAAAGCATCCAATGCCACACTTCAGAATAGAACTCGCCGAACGCGAGGGCGAAGATGATAAACGCGGCGATTGCCGTGGCTCCCTTGGAGATGACCGAGAGATACGACGTGACCGAAGTCGGAGCGCCCTGATAGACGTCGGCAGTCCAAAGGTGGAACGGCACGAGCGAAAGTTTGAAGCCCACGCCAGCGAGGACAAACACGAGAGCCACCACGAGGAGCGGGCAAGTCTCGAGCGACGAGGCGGCGATGTCGGCGAAATAAAGCGAACCCGAAAGGGCATACACAAACGAGACGCCCATCAGCAGGATAGCCGACGAAAAGAGAGCCGTGAGAAGATATTTTATGGCAGCCTCATGGCTTTCGTATTTTTTCTTTTCGAAAGCCACCATAGCGGCAAGAGGCAGCGACGCTGATTCCAAACCGATGATGAAGGTCAGGAAATGGCGCGACGACATCATCAGATACATTCCGAAGAGCGTCACCAGCAACAGCTCGTAAAATTCGCCACGGCGCATAATCTGGTCGGGGCCATTGACCCATTTAATCGACTGAATGAGCACAACGAGCACGCCCACGTTCAAGATGTTCTTGATCGTAAACAGCGCCTGGTTAGTGACATACATCCCGCCGAAAGCCGACTGCGGTTCGACCGTACACGAGCCGCAACAGCAGCACGGAAGCAGCAGGTTGACGACGGTGAACAGCGCGAACAGCACGCAGACGACAGGAGCCGTGGCCGACAAAGCCTTCCGCGGAGCGAACGTGTCAAATAAGAACACCAGCAGGAAGACGGCAATCAGCCCTAATTCCTGACTCATTACTAAAAATTGAGAGTAGTCCATAGCGAATATTACTTATTTGATAACGTCAATAATAGAAGCGAAAGTTGTTTGGAACGGTTGTCCGACGAGGTCGTTGAAGAAGTTCGGGAAGCACCCGATAACGGCCACGCAAACGATGAGCGTCACCACCGAAAGGCGTTCCCACCAAGTGGCGTCGGTCAGTTCGCGGTGGTGTTCGTTCTGCACTCCGCCGAAAAGGAGTTTGCCCACAACGCGCAGGATATAGACCGCCGTGATCACGATTGAGCAGCAAGCCACGATTGTGAAAGCGCGGTGGAAGAGGTCGGCATGCTGGAAGGAGCCGACGAAAATCGTCATTTCGGCCACGAATCCCGAAAGACCCGGCAGGCCGAGCGAAGCCAAACCCGCAATCACATACCCCACCGCGAGGAAAGGCATAATTTTCATCAGGCCTCCCATTTCGCGGATGTCGCGGGTGTGGGTGCGGCCGTAAATCATGCCGATGAGGGCGAAGAACAGAGCGGTCATCAATCCGTGGGAGAGCATCTGCATAATCGCGCCCGTCATTGCCGTGGAGTTGAGCATCAGAATTGCGAAAAGCACGAGGCCGCAGTGGCTCACCGACGAATAAGCGTTGATATATTTGAGGTCGGTCTGCACACAAGCCGAGAAAGCGCCGTAAACCACCGAAATGCCGGTCAGAATCAGGAAAATCCAAGCCAGTTCATTGGCAGCTTCCGGCATGAGGTAGATGGCCACACGGAAGCAGCCGTAGCCACCGAGCTTCATCAACACACCGGCATGGAGCATCGACACGGCAGTAGGAGCCGAAGCGTGTCCGTCTGGGCTCCATGTGTGGAACGGGAACATAGCCCCGAGCACACCGAAACCGACAAATGTCATCGGGAAGAGGAAATATTGCCATCCCCTATCGACACCCTGACGGGCGATTTCGACAAGGTTCATCGTATATTGTCCGCCTTCAGCCGGATGATAGTAGATGCCGAGGATGCCGAGCAGCAAGAACGCCGAACCGCCCATGAGCATAAGCGTCAGCTTCATAGCCGAATATTCCTTCTTGCCGCTACCCCACACTCCGATGAGCAGATACATCGGGATAAGCGCCACCTCATAGAACATGAACATCGTGAAGAGGTCGATGGAGATGAAGAATCCGAACACACCCGTTGACAGCAACACCAGCCATAAGAAGAACTCCTTGGGCTGATCGATGGTCCATGAGGCGAACGAACCGGCAAAAACGATGATCGACGACAGAATAAGCATCGCCACCGAAATGCCATCGACTCCGACAGCGAGATTTATGTTAAGCGGCTCGAACCACGACCAACTGCCCGTCATGAGCATCGGGTCGGTGTTTCCCGCGGCACGAAGCTGCAAGAATTGATACAGCACCACGCCCGACAAGGCCAGCAATGCCGTAGAGCCTACAACCGCCACGGCGCGCACTTGCTTGATGTTGCGCGTCAAGGCAAGCCCTGCAAGCATCAGCACAGGAATTACCACAAAATATATCAGAATATTTGAGAACATAGTCGATATAGTAATTATTTGAATTTCTTTCTGTTATATTAAACAAACGCACACCACGGCGGCAATTGCCAAAGAGCCGAGGAGATAAACCACGACATACGACTGCACACTCCCCGACTGCAGGCCTTTGATGGCCGACGACGCCCGATTCGTGACCGAAGCGAACATATTCATAGTGCCGTCGATAATGTGGCGGTCGAACCATGCGATAGGCTGGCATACGCGGCGGAAAATGATGCTGTGAGTGATGAACATATAAAGTTCGTCGAAGTAGAAACGCCTGTTCGCGGCAGTCCAAAGCCATTGGAAACGGCGGGTAAGACGGTCGGGAAGGTCGTTTTTCTTGCGATAGAAGGCCGTGGCGATTGTGATGGCCACCACAGCCGTGACTATGCTCGTTACGGCCACGCTCCAATCGAGATGTATTTCGTAGGGCTCACGATTCCAAGTCACATATTCCCCGAATGGGATGAAACCGGCCACGACCGACACCAAAGCCAAGAAAATCAGCGGAATGGTCATTGTCAGCGGAGCCTCGTGGGGACGATGTTCGGCATAGTGTTTATTCTCCTCCCACCAGAAAATGCGATAGTAGAGGCGGAACATATAGAACGCCGTCAACCCTGCCACCATCGTCATCCAGTAGCCCCAGAAGGGATGATTGTTCATCATGGCGGTGAGCATTTCATCTTTGGAGAAGAAGCCCGAGAACGGAGGAATGCCGGCGATTGCGAGGCAACCAATCAGGAACGTGATATGGGTAATGGGCATATACTTGCGTAAGCCTCCCATTTCGGTGTAATTGTTGGAATGGACAGCATGGATGATTGCACCCGCACCGAGGAAGAGAAGGGCTTTGAACATGGCATGGGTGAAGAGATGGAACATCGAAGCCATATATCCCATGCCCTCGTGAATTGTCGGCAAAGCCACTCCAAGAGCAGTCATCATGAAGGCGATCTGCGATATAGTGGAGAACGCGAGCACACGCTTGATGTCGATTTGCGTACAAGCCACCACCGCGGCATAAAAGGCCGTGGCGGCACCGACTACGGTAATCACCATCAAGGCAGACGACGACTGCAGATAGACGGGGAACATACGCGCCACGAGGAACACACCGGCCACGACCATCGTGGCGGCATGGATAAGCGCCGACACCGGCGTGGGGCCTTCCATAGCGTCGGGAAGCCAAATGTGGAGCGGCATCATCGCCGACTTACCCATGCCTCCCATGAAAATCAACACCAGAGCCCAAGTCAACACCGATGCGCCCATGAAAGTGGCGCCGCCGGTCGAAGCCATGACAGCTTCGGGCGAATTGGTGAGCGTGAGGAAGTCGAACGTGCGAGTATAGAACGACAGGATAAGGATTCCGACGAGAAAGCCCAAGTCGGCAAAGCGGGTGACGATAAACGCCTTCTTCGACGCCGACACAGCCGAGGGCTTCGTATAGAAGAACCCGATGAGCAGATACGACGACACACCCACAAGTTCCCAGAAGATGTACATCTGGAAAATATTTGTGGCCACGACAAGGCCGAGCATGGAGAAAGTGAACAACGACAAGAACGCATAGTAGCGTTGGAAGCCGACCTCTCCTTTCATATAACCGAGGCTATAGAGGTGGACCATGAACGACACCGTGGTGATAACGACAAGCATCATGGCCGAAATCGGGTCGAGGAAAAATCCGAGTTTGATTACGAGCGAGTCAGTGAACTCAAGCCAAGTGTAGTCGAACACGGAATATTGCAGTCGCAAACCGGCAGCATCCACAAAATCGGAGGATCCTGAGAAAAAGTAGGTGGCGGCGACGGCATAGGCAAGCAACAAGGTGACGCCCATGCCCAAAGTGCCGAGCACACCGGCGAGACGGTGGCTCATCTTCATGCCCGTCAGACCGAGGATGAGGAACATCGCCAGCGGAAGCAGAAGAATCAGATGAGATGATAACGACAAATCCATAGTTGCTTAAAATTTCATTTTGTTAACGTTGCGCACATCGACATTTTTCACCGCGCGGAACAGATTGACGATAATCGCAATAGCGAGCGCCGTTTCCGCAGCCGCAAGCGCGATGGCAAAGAGCGTGAAAAACATTCCTTCGAGCTGTCCGGGGAAGAGGAAGCGGTTGAACACCACGAAATTAATATCGACGGCGTTCAGCATCAGCTCGAGCGAAATGAGGATTGCGATCATATTTTTACGGGTGATGAAGCCGTAAACGCCGCAACAGAACATAATCAGCGCGGGGATGAGATATTTGAGTATTTCAAGTTCCATAGCGATTATCTTCTGCGGGCGACGACAACGCCACCGATTATACAAGCCAATAACAACACACTGATAGCCTCAAACGGGAGGAGATACTGGAATTTCTCCGTGCCGAGGAGGAAATGGCCAATCGACGTCATATCGACAGATGCCGCCTGTTCAACGGCGGGAGCGAGCTGACAGCTTGAGAAGTGGGCGAAAATGGCGAAGCCGACAACCGCCAGAGTTGCCAAAGCAGCCACACCGCCGAGCATACGGCGTCGGGAGGCTAATTTCTCACTCTTGTCGCCGGGACGTGAAGTGAGCAAAATGGAGAACACAAACAGCACTACAATGCCACCTGCATAGACCGCAATCTGCACCGCGCCGAGAAACTCGTAGTCGAGCAGGAAATAAAGTCCGGCGGTTGCGAAAAGGGTGAATAGCAAGTAGGTGGCAGAGCGAAGTATTCTCCGAGTTGTGACAGTCAGCACGGAGAATACGACAATCGACAAAGCGACAATGCCATAAATGATGTAACTACCTACTGAATCCATATTAAATTTTTAGTTTTTGTTATCTTCTGATGAGCCAAGTTGTGGAAATTGAGCCACAATGGCTTTCAATTCGTCGGGCGATGCGTTCGCCATCAGTTCTTTGACACGAGCATTGGAAGCGTCGAGTTTTTCTTTCAGCTTAGCGGCGGCGGGAGCCGGAAGAGCGTTAATGTCGGCTTTCTGCAGTTTCTGCAGCTTAGCCATCTCTTTCCACACCTCCTCAGCCACGTTAGTCACGGCGACATTAGCCTCCTCGACCTTTGGCTCGGGAGCGGCTTTCACTTTCGATGCGAGTTGAGGGAAACGCGCCACGATGGCGGCCGCGTCTTGCGCCGATGCGCTTTCCACAAGCCGGTCGATTTTCTTCTGAAGCGCCTCGGCCTTTTCCTTCAGCTTAGCCGCGGCTGGGGCCGGCAGAGCCGCCACGTCGGCTTTCTGAAGCTTAGCGAGGCTCGCCATGCTCTGCTCCACCTCAGTCACAACTTCGCTTGAAGCCGCGGCAGGTTCAGCCTTTGCCGGAGCATCGGCTTTGGGCGCGGCGGCCGCGGCGGTATCTTCGGCCGGCTTCTGCTTAGCCTGAGCTTCCGCATTAGGCAGGATATCCTCCTCGGGTTCGGGCAAATAGTTGAGCTGCTTGAACAGCTTTTCGCGCGAGAAAACGGCCTGCTCGAAGTCGTTGGAAAATTCGAGAGCGTCCTGTGGACAGGTTGTCACGCAAAGGCGGCAGAACGTGCAGCTGCCGAGGTTGTAGATATATCGGTCGAGCTTTTGGCGTTTTTTTCCGTCGGGGGTCGCGACCACCTTTTTGACGATTTCTATGGAGCCATTCGGGCAATTCCGTTGGCAAATGCCGCAAGCGATGCATTTGTGATGTTTACTGTCATCGTATTTTAGCGTCAGGACAGCACGGAAGCGCTCCGCGACAATGGCGTCGTTGCGGTTGTCGGGATACTCTTCAGTGACTTTTTTCGTGACAAATTCTTTGCCGGTCACGGTCATGCCTTTCACCAGACTGATAAAGCCAGTGGTCAACGATGAAAAATAATCTTTTACACTACCCATCTCTGTCGTTTCAGAATTTTCAGTGTTGATGTAAGAATTGTTAAATGTGTCATCTCACCTGACCGCCAAGAATGTCGAGCAGTTCGGTGGTGATGCTTTGTTGGCGTAATTTGTTATATTCGAGACGAAGTTGCTCAAGAAGTTTCTTCGCATTGTCGTTAGCGCTCTGCATGGCCATCACGCGGGCGGCCTGTTCGGAAGCCTGATTTTCGACGAACACATCCTGCACCACCGACATGAGATACATCGGGAGCGCGACATCGAAAATCGTGGATGCGTCGGGTTCGAAAATATAGGGCCGGTTGTCGGCGACAGCCGATGTTTCGGCTGCCAGCGCATCGACCGACACAGGAAGCAAATGCGACAAGGCAAACCGCTGGCGGCTAATGCTCTTGAAACTCATATATGCGAGATCTACTCGGTCGAATTCACCTTCGAGAAAAAGCCGCTGCAAATTCGCC
This sequence comes from uncultured Bacteroidales bacterium, assembly GCA_902795825.1. Taxonomy (GTDB): domain Bacteria; phylum Bacteroidota; class Bacteroidia; order Bacteroidales; family Muribaculaceae; genus RUG14106. The sequence goes on along the minus strand of CADBML010000047.1, from coordinate 15,513 downwards.
GAAAAATCGTTGACATCGGCGCCCGATGATTTCGAGTTCACTCCATTGGCGGCAACGACCTCCGCCCCGCGCAATTTCTGAGCAGCCTTGCGGATTTTTTCGCCGACAGTCATCACTTTCACGCGAGCCGCAGGATGAGCGGCGAGCAAAGCGTCGATTTCAGACTGTAACGACTTTACGATGTTAGCATTGTAGGCACCGCATAACCCATCGTCGCTGCCAAAAGCCACAATAGCGCAATTTGCCACCTCCCTTTCTTCGAGAAGAGGAGAGGCAAACTGGGCGTCGGAGGAAAGGATGTTAGCGAAAATTGTCGATATTTGACGGCGGAAAGGCTGAAGCCGCTGCAAGGCGCGCATGGCTTTATGCAACTTCGCCGACGAAATCATTTTCATCGCACCGGTGATTTTCTCGGAAGAAGCCACCGATCCGATTCGTCCTTTCAGTTCTTTGAGGGCTGCCATTATCTATCCGTTAAATAAATGTTTGTCAAAATCTTGCTGCCACTTCGGCGGCAACTTCCTCAATCTTAGCCGTGACATCGTCGGTAAACTTTCCGTCGCGGATGGTGTCGAGCACATCGGCCTGATATTTTGCGTGGAGAAGCAGCAGGAACTGCTTCTCAAAGTCGGCCACAGCCTCGATGGGGACCTTTTCCAAAAGGCCTTTTGTGCCGCAGTAAACGATAGCCACTTCATCCTCAACGGCCATTGGCGAATATTGAGGCTGAATCAGCAGGCGCTCGTTTTTGCGTCCCTTGTCGATTGTGCGGGCTGTGACAGCATCGACATCGCCGCCAAACTTGGTGAACGATTCAAGCTCACGGAACTGGGCTTGGTCGATTTTAAGCGTGCCAGCCACTTTCTTCATGGGCTTGATCTGAGCGCTGCCTCCGACACGCGACACCGAAATGCCGACGTTGATTGCCGGACGGACACCGCGGTTGAAAAGCGCCGTTTCGAGGAATATCTGGCCGTCGGTGATAGAAATCACATTAGTGGGAATATACGCCGACACGTCGCCCGCTTGCGTTTCGATAATAGGAAGGGCCGTCAGAGAGCCGCCGGCCTTGACATGAGGGCGGAGCACTTCGGGCAGGTCGTTCATCGACTCGGCAATCTCTTGATTATCGATGATTTTAGCGGCACGCTCAAGCAGACGCGAATGGAGGTAGAAAATATCACCAGGATAAGCCTCACGTCCGGAGGGGCGCTTGAGAATCAGCGAAATCTCGCGGTAAGCGACGGCTTGCTTCGAGAGGTCGTCGTAGATGATTAGCGCGTCGCGGCCGGTGTCGCGGAAATATTCTCCGATAGCCACACCGGCGAACGGCGAGTAATATCGCATGGCGGCGGAGTCGGCAGCCGTGGCGGCAACGACCACAGTGTAGTCGAGAGCGCCGTTTTTGCGAAGCTCATCGACGGTCGAAGCCACCGACGATGCTTTCTGTCCGATAGCCACATAAATGCAATATACAGGCTTTCCGGCCTTGAAATTGTCGCGTTGGTTGATGATTGTGTCGATAGCGAGGGAGGTTTTGCCAATCTGACGGTCGCCGATGATAAGCTCGCGCTGACCGCGTCCGATGGGCACCATCGAGTCGATGGCCTTAATGCCGGTCTGGAGTGGTTGTTTCACCGGCTGCCGGAAAATGACACCGGGAGCCTTGCGTTCGAGGGGCATCAGCAGACGTTCGCCCTCAATCGGGCCTTTGCCGTCGATGGGCTCGCCGAGCACGTTGACCACGCGGCCCAAAAGCCCCTCGCCCACGGGAATTGAGGCGATTTCGCCTGTGCGTCGCACCTTCATGTCCTCAGTGACCTTATCGACGTTGTTGAGCAGAATCACTCCGACATTGCTTTCCTCAAGGTTCATGGCGACGCCCGTTACACCATTTTCGAACTTTACAAGCTCGTTGGCGCAAACATTTTCGAGCCCATAAACATGAGCCACACCGTCGCCCACTTCGAGGACCGTGCCGACCTCTTCGAACTGCACCGTGGAATTGACCGTGAGAAGCTGTTGCTTCAATATTTCTGAAATCTCGCTGGGATTATTCATTATGGTTGAATCTTAAAATTATCGGATTATAACGATGGGAGATGTCAAAACGAAACGTAGCCCATCATTATTTGCTAATAAGCTGCTGACGCAGTTGTTTTAATTGATTAGTGATAGAAGCGTCGAGACGACGGGAATCGATTGTGACCACAAAACCGCCGATGATGTCGGGGACAACATTGAATGCGATTTCCAACTTCGAGGTGCCGACGTTCTTAGCCACCAACGCTTTGAGGCGTTCGCGCTCGTCGTCGCCCACAGGATAAGCCGTTGTCACCTCCACCACGCTGATGCCGTTGGCTTTACGATAGATCGAGCAGAAAGCCAAGGCTATTTCGCGTGCGAACGACACGCGCCGTTTTTTGACCAACAACGATAGGAAGTCGGCGAAACACGTGTCGGAGTCCACAGCTCCGGCGGCGGTTGTCAGCAGCGACACCTTGTCGGAGTCGGCCACAAAAGGATTGCGGACAGCCGCGGAAAGTCCCGGCTCGGCAGAAAAACTCGCGCTGAGGGTGAGCATCAACTGATAGACGCGCTCCGTCGCGCCAAGTTCGGCAGCGAACTTTAACAGCGCTTTGGCATATCTATTGGGAATCAAACCTTCGTTCATCTCTTGACTGCGGAGCTATCAGTTATTACTAATCTCATCAAGCAGGGAGTTGACAAGCTTCGACTGGCTTTCGTCGTCGGCCATCTGCTGACGCACCACCTTGGTGGCAATGTCGATAGCGAGGGCACTGACTTCGTCGCGCATACGCGCTTGGGCCTCCTTACGCATTTGCTCGATGGAAAGCTGGGCTGCTTCGAGCACCTTTTTAGCCTCCACCGATGCCTGACCGCGAGCTTCCTCGATAATCTGGGTCTTCATTCGGTCGGCCTCACGCAGGATTTCGGCCTGCCGCGCGACGGCTTCTTTCTCGTAGCGCTCGGCTGTGAGCTTCGCGTTGGCGAGCGACTCCTCTGCTTGGCGGGTTTTCTCGACTCCTTCATCTATCATTCGGGCCCGCTCGTCGATGCTTTTCAAAATCCATGGCCACGCAAAACGCGCAAGGATGAAAAACAGAATCGCAAACGACACGAACATCCAGAAGATCAAACCGAATTCAGGAGTGAAAAGTTCCATTTAGATTTCTTGTTACGTTAATTACTTAATGACGACCTCCGAGGAGGCAGGTCCTTCTCTTAGAGGAATAATGAAAGGACGCAGACGATGACTGCGAAAAGAGCCACACCTTCGACAAGGGCTGCGATAACGATCATATTACTACGGATGTCGCCTGCCGATTCGGGCTGACGGGCAATGGCTTCCATTGCCGACGAACCGATTTTACCGATTCCGAGGCCGGCTGCGATGGCTGCCAAACCTGCGCCCACACATGCTCCGATACCGAGCATTCCATCAATTGCTGCTAAAATCATTGCTAACATAATTTGTTGAATTTTAATTTGTTATTATTTATTTGATATATTTTTGTCTTATCTTGTTAGTCTTAAGTTCCTAAGCCTTTCGACTTTTATCTTTTATCTTTAATCTCTAACTTTACTCTTCATGCCCTCCCTCCTGAGCCAATGAAATGAACAAGGTGGAAAGCATGGTGAACACGAAAGCCTGAATGAAGCTCACGAGCACATCAATCAGAAGCATGAACACCGAGAAAAGCACCGACACTACCGACGTGACCCCGCCGACCCAAACATTCATGGCCGCAAAGATGAAAATGAGCAGAGTGAGCACAATGACAATCATGTGACCTCCCATCATGTTCGCGAACAAACGCACGGTGAGCGCCGCGGGCTTTGTGAATACGCCGAACACCTCTATGACAGGCATAATCGGCAGCGGGAATTTGAGCCATAAGGGCACATCGGGCCAAAAGACATCCTTCCAATAGTGTTTCGTTCCGAAAACATTGGTCATGAAGAAGGTGAACAACGCGAGGACAAGGGTGATGGCGATATTGCCTGTGAGGTTTGCCCCGCCGGGGAATATCACCACAAGCCCGAGCAGGTTCGCGACGAAGATAAACATGAACACCGTCATGAGATAAGGCGCGAATTTCGGAGCTTTGTCCTTGAGCGTTGGCTTGACGATGCCGCCATAGATGAAATCCACAAGAAATTCCATCGCGCCCTTGAATTTGCGTGGGGCTTTCATGCCATTGCGACGGTAATAGCGAGCGAGGCTCAAGAACACCGAAGCGACGACAATCACAGTGACAAACAGAGCCGCGACATTCTTGGTGATAGAGAAATCAAGCGGACGATACACAGAGCCGTCGGGCCGAAGCTCAATCACCTTGCCATTGTAGCCGCTGGCTTCGTCGCCAATCGCGAAACGGCCGTCGTGGACAGCTCCGTGAGCCACACACGAGGAGCTGAAGCAATGCCAGGAACCGTCCTCCGCCCTTATGATAATCGGAAGAGGCAGGCGGATGTCGTGGTTAAACGGGAGTTCCCAACCATAGGCATCGCCGAGGTGCTCGAAGATAATCTCCTTCGGATTGATTTCTTGGCCCTCATGCGATTCGGTGCGTGCCCACCCCAACGCCATCAGCGCGGCCACGAGCAATATTGATATGTAAACTATCAGCTTTTTCATCAGAAAACACATACCGACACCACATTGTTGTCAACGTCCACAATTCCGCCGCCCACCTCGATTTGGGTGGTGTCATCGCCAATGGTGTAGGCCAATTTGCCGGCAACGAGAGTGCTGACGAGCGAGGCATGGTTGTTCAGAACCATGAAACGCCCCTTTGCCCCGGGAAGGCTCACCGATGTCACTTCGCCGTCGAAGATTGTGTCGGTTGTGGATATGATTCTTAGTGTCATTATTTCGGGATTTTATTCGATGTTATTGCACTTCAGCGAGCATACGACGACCGTCTTCGATGACTTGGTCGATTGTTCCCTTGTTCATAAACGCCGGTTCGGGATATTCGTCCATTTCGCCGGAGAGAATCATTTTGAAGCCACGGATTGTTTCCTCAATGGGCACCATCACGCCCTCAAGGCCAGTAAACTGGGTGGCGACGTGGAAGGGCTGTGAAAGGAAACGCTGGGCACGGCGGGCGCGGCTCACCACGAGTTTGTCCTCGTCGGAAAGCTCATCTACGCCGAGGATTGCAATGATATCCTGAAGCTCGTTGTATTTCTGCAGGAGTTGCTTGACGGCCTGAGCCACATTATAGTGTTCCTCGCCGATGATGTGCGGGTCGAGGATTCGCGAAGTGGAATCAAGCGGGTCGACAGCGGGGTAAATACCCAACTCGGCGATTTTGCGGCTCAACACGGTAGTAGCGTCGAGGAATGAGAATGTAGTGGCAGGAGCAGGGTCGGTCAAGTCGTCGGCAGGCACGTAGATGGCTTGCACCGACGTGATAGAGCCGTTCTTTGTTGAGGTGATGCGTTCCTGAAGCTTACCCATTTCCGACGCAAGCGTGGGTTGATAGCCCACAGCCGAAGGCATACGGCCGAGCAAAGCCGACACCTCAGAACCAGCCTGGGTGAAACGGAAAATATTGTCGATAAAGAGGAGGATTTCCTTACCGCCTCCATCCTCATCGCGGAACTGTTCAGCGACGGTAAGCCCAGCCAAAGCCACACGCAGACGTGCTCCCGGGGGCTCGTTCATCTGGCCGAAAACCAATGTGGCTTGTGAATTGGCCACTTGTTCCATATCGACATCGGCGAGGTTCCATTCGCCGCGCTCCATGCCTTCGGTGAACTTTTCGCCATATTTCATCACGCCACTCTCAATCATCTCGCGGAGGAGGTCGTTACCCTCGCGTGTGCGCTCCCCTACGCCGGTGAACACCGAGAATCCGTTGTGACCTTTGGCGATGTTGTTGATAAGCTCCATGATGAGCACCGTCTTTCCCACTCCGGCACCGCCGAACAGACCGATTTTGCCGCCTTTGCTGTAAGGCTCGAGCAGGTCAATCACCTTGATGCCGGTGTAGAGGATTTCGGTGCCTATTGTGAGGTCGTCGAAATCAGGAGTGGGTTGATGAATTGCGCGGTCGGCGTCGCGAGTGAGTTCGGGCAGGTGGTCGATGGCGTTACCCACCACATTGAGCAAACGGCCTTTCACCTGTTGTCCCGTCGGGACAGAAATTGGGCGGTCGAGATTTTCCACCTGCAGACCACGCTGCAAACCGTCAGTGGAGTCCATAGCGACGCATCTGACGGTGTCCTCGCCGATATGTTGCTCCACTTCGAGGAGCACCGACTGACCGTCGGGGCGGAGCACCTTCAACGCATTGTAAATTGCCGGAAGTGTCAACTCGTCGCCTTCGAAGGCCACGTCAACAACCGGTCCGATTATCTGAGTTATTTTTCCGAATTTTTCGCTCATAGCGATATTATGTTATTAATTATTCAAAAATGAAGGCCATAAACAATTACCACCACCATCAAAACGAGGTTGAAGAGATTGATGGGGAGAAGATATTTCCATTCGAGGGCAAGGAGGTTGTCGATACGCAGGCGCGGGAAAGTCCACTTAAACCAAATGATGACAAACGAGAGCGCGACAGCCTTGCCGACGAACCAGAGCCACGAGGGGATCCAGTCCATCACGCCGTTGAAGCCCTCCCAGCCAGGGATATGCAGTGGAGCCCAGCCGCCGAAGAAAAGAAGGGCGGCCACGCCTGAAACGATGAAAAGGTTGAGGTATTCGGCGAGGTAGAAATAGCCGAAGTGCAGACCGGAATACTCAGTATGGTAACCGGCCGTAAGTTCACTTTCAGCCTCGGGGAGGTCGAACGGACCGCGGTTGGTTTCGGCAGTGCCGGCAATCATGTAGATTATGAAAGCGATAACTGCCGGAAGATGTCCTTTGAAGATGAACCAAAGGTCGGTTTGAGCCTCGACAATGCCTGTGACCGACATCGTTCCGGCAAGAGCCACCATAGTCAGCACAGAAAGGCCGATCGACAGTTCGTAGCTAACCATCTGCGCACCGGAGCGCATAGCGCCGATAAGCGTAAACTTATTGTTGCTCGACCAGCCGGCGAGCAAAATACCGAGCACACCGATCGACGAGACCGCCACAAGGAAGAAGATGCCGATATTGAAGTCGATAACCTGCAAGCCTTTTCCCCACGGGAGAACGGCGAAAGCCATCACCGAGGCGATGATAACCAAGTAAGGTGCCAACGCGAAAAGGAAGCGGTCGATATTCTTCAGAGATATGATTTCCTTGATAAGGATTTTGAACATATCGGCGAAACTCTGCAGCAAACCCATCGGCCCCACACGGTTTGGGCCGAGGCGGCACTGGAAGAATGCGCACACGCGGCGTTCGAAATAGATGTAGAACAGGGCCAGAAGGGCATATAGCACAAGCAAGGCGGCGCCAATGAGCACACACTCAACTGTGGTGGTAAGCCACTCGGGCATCCACGAGCTCAACAACTCGTGAAGCCAGCCTGTCAGTCGTGAAATCTCAAACATATATTAATCGTTTCGTTAATTTTCAGTAATAGGGCGGTCAACGGTCGATATCAGGGACGATATAATCGAGCGAACCGCCGATTGTGATCAAGTCGGCAATCTTTGTGCCGCGGGTGAGGTGATCGACAACTCCAGCCAGCGGGAAGCAGGTGGAATTGATTTTGACACGCACGGGATTCACGCCGCCGTCGCTTTCAATATAGAATCCGATGGCACCTCGGCTGGCTTCGACCTGCTGGAACCAATGGCCAACAGGGAGCTTGATAACCTTTGGCACGGGGGCACAGATTTCGCCTTCGGGGATTTTGTCGATAAGCTGCTCGATGATTTTGATGGATTGGAGAATTTCGTCCATTCTGACCATCCAGCGGCCGAAAGAATCGCCGTCGGTGCGGACAACCTCGTCGAAATCGAGTTCGGAATAGATGGAATAGGGATGGGTTTTTCGGATGTCGTTCGACCATCCCGACGCGCGACCCGAAGGGCCGGAAATTCCATAGCTGATAGCGTCGGCCTTCGAAAGCTTGCCCACGCCAATCATGCGCTGATGGGTGATGACATTTCCGGTGAACAGCTTGTGGTATTCCTTGAGAGCCTTGTGTAGGTCAGGAATCAACGCTTTGACATCCTTCACGAAATCGGGGTGAAGGTCCTGTGCGACACCGCCAATGACATTGTAATGGAAGGTCATGCGCGCGCCGCAAGTTTTCTCGAAAATGTCGAGGATTTTCTCACGCTCGCGGAAAGTATAGAAGAGCATCGTAGTGGCTCCGAGGTCCATGCAGAAAGTGCCGGCAAAGAGGAGGTGGGAATTGATGCGCATAAGTTCGTCCATGATAACACGGATCACCTGAGCTCGGCGAGGCACCTTAAGCCCCATGGCCTTTTCGATGCAGAGGCAGAAGCAATGCCGGTTTTGTTGCGCCGACAAATAGTCGAGACGGTCGGCGAAATGGAGCATCTGCGGGTAAGCGAGACTTTCGCAGAGTTTCTCCATACCACGGTGGACATAGCCCAAGTATAAATCAATTTTCTTGATATACTCGCCATCGAGGGCAGTGCGGAAACGAAGCACGCCATGAGTTGCGGGGTGTTGCGGACCGATGTTAACCACGAAATCTTCAGGAGCGAAAACCACGCGCTCCTCTTTGGTGACCGTTCCGTCGGGAGCTTCAATATAAGCCACCGTAGTATCAATGGCCTCTTCGTTCTCCGTGGGCACGGGATTGACCGAAGGGTCGTCGTTGTAGTCCTTGCGGAGGGGGTAGCCCACCCAGTCGTTGCGGAGGTAAAGATGCCGCATATCGGGGTGGTTGATGAAAATGATGCCGTAGAAGTCATAGACTTCGCGTTCGTTGAGGTTAGCGTTGGCCCAAAGGTCGCTGACGCTGTGGAGCATGGGGTTCTCACGCGATGCGGCAGTAACTTTCACCGAAAGGATGACGTGAGTGAACGTATTTGTAAGATAATACACGCATCCGTAGGCTTCGGGCCAATCCTGACCCACCACAGCGATGAGATAGTCGAAGCCTTTCGCGTCGCGGAGCCATAGGGCGAGGTCGTGCCAATGCGCGTCGTCGATTACAACCTGCAGTCCGTCAGTTTCGTCGAATGTCGCTTTCGGGAATTTCCCTGCGATTGTATTTTTTAGTTCTTCCATTGGAATAGTGGTTGTTGTTAGATGGTGAGGCGTGGAAAAAAACTGGATTTCTGTAAATTGCCTTTCCGAGAATTAGAGGTCTCAATCGCCGTGACTGTCGGCAGGATGCTCATCGAGGAATTTCTGTATTTTCTCCTTACGGTTCGCTCCGCCGAAGAATTTTTCCACCATAATCTTTCGTTGGAGCTGCATGACACCGTAAATCATCGCCTCGGGGCGAGGTGGACATCCGGGGATATACACATCGACGGGGATAATCTGATCGACGCCCTGCACCACATGGTAGCTTTTGCGGAAAGGACCGCCGGAGACAGCGCAGCCGCCGGTGGCGATCACATATTTCGGCTCAGCCATTTGGTCGTAAAGGCGGCGAAGGACAGGAGCCATGCGGTGAGCGATGGTGCCCGACACCATGATGTAGTCGGCCTGACGCGGGGAGGCGCGAGCCACTTCCCAGCCAAAGCGCGCCATGTCGTAGCGCGCCGCTCCGAGCGCGATAAATTCAATCGCGCAGCAACTGGTGCCGAAAGTGAGCGGCCACAAAGAGTTAGCACGGCCCCAGTTGATAAGCTTGTCGAAAAAGCCGACAACGACGTTTGTGCCGTTGGCCTTCAGCTCTTCCACGAGCGATTCGATATATTCGTTGTCCTTCCATTCGTCGTAGGGCATGCCCTGGATGGTGACGCCTTTGTTCTTTTTCATTCCCATTTCAAAGCTCCTTTCCGCCAAGCGTAGGCAAGGCCCAAAACAAGAATAGCAAAAAAGACAGCCACAGCCGTGACGCTCGAAGGTCCGAATTGGTCGGCCCACTGACGGGCGTTAACGGCCCACGGATAGAGAAAAACCGTCTCAACGTCGAACATAAGGAAAAGAATGGCGTAAAGATAATAACCTACGCGGAACTGAGCCATCGACTCGCCGCGGGTGGGAATGCCGCACTCGTAAGGCTCCCCTTTCTGAGGATTGAAGGAGCGGGGCGACATGAGCTTGGCAACCAGCAGGCCAGCAAAGACGAGCGTCGCGCCCGTGAGCAGCGCCGTGACTGCCAAAGTGGTGGATTGGATTGTCAGTAATGCCATATTTCAAGTCACTTAATCTACTAAAAAAAAGCCGCTTCTCGGGGGCATTGCCTTGGGGCAACGGCGGCGGGAAGCGCAATGGCGGCGGCATTCGCCAAAAAGCGCACTGACCATAGCGGCCTTAAATTGGCCGCTGACAATGTGCTTCATTCCTTTCAGGAAAACGAATGCCATCAGGAAATCTGTTTAATATCCTATTAGTTAAAAAGTTAACACGACGAGGAAGCTCTCCACGCCTTTTCTATGTGCAAATTTACAAAAAATTTCCGAGTTTTCGCCATTCCCAGCCAATAAAAAAGGCGGGAATTTGTCGTTCCCGCCTCTGAATGTTCACAGCCCCGAATATGTCGGAATAAATCAGTGATGCGACGGCATGATTATTCAAGCGTCTTTTTGATTTCGACCGTTTCGTAACATTCGATGATGTCGCCAACTTGGACATCGTTGAATGTGGCGAGATTCAAGCCGCACTCGTAGCCCGTTGTGACTTCCTTAACGTCGTCCTTCATACGCTTGAGCGAACCGAGGTCGCCGGTGTGGATCACAATACCGTCGCGGATAACGCGCACTTTGGACGAACGCTTGATTTTGCCCTCGCGCACGATGGCGCCGGCGATAGTGCCGACCTTCGAGATGTGGAAAGTCTGGAGCACTTCAGCTGTTCCGAGAACGTCCTCTTTGATTTCCGGTTCAAGCATGCCCTCCATAGCGTCCTTGACATCCTCAATAGCTTGATAGATGACGGAATAGAGGCGGATTTGAACGCCTTCGCGCTCGGCGGCCTTGCGTGCAAGCTGCGAGGGTCGCACTTGGAAGCCGATGATAATGGCATCTGAAGCGGCGGCAAGCGAAACGTCCGACTCAGAAATTTGTCCCACGGCCTTGTGGATGACGTTGACTTGGACCTCGTCGGTCGATAGTTTGATGAGCGAGTCCTGGATAGCTTCGATTGAGCCGTCGACATCACCCTTGACGATGATGTTAAGCTCGTGGAACTCGCCACGTTTTTTGATATTGACGATGTCCTCAAGAGTGCGGTGGCGGGCTGTTTTGACCGACAGTTCGCGCTGGAGTTGGATACGCTTGGTGGCTATTTCGCGGGCCTCCTGTTCGGTGTCCATCACATTGAGCGTGTCGCCTGCGGTGGGAGCGCCGTTGAGTCCGAGGATAAGGGCCGGCTCAGCCGGACCGGCCTCTGTGATTCGTTGGTTACGTTCGTTGAACATAGCCTTCACGCGGCCGAAGAATGTGCCGGCGAGGACGATGTCGCCCACGCGGAGAGTGCCGTTTTGGACGAGCACCGTGGCCACGTAACCGCGGCCTTTATCGAGCGACGACTCGATAATAGAGCCGACGGCCTTGCGTTTGGGATTGGCCTTGAGTTCAAGAAGTTCAGCTTCAAGGAGCACCTTTTCAAGAAGCTCGCCCACGCCGATACCAGCCTTTGCCGAAATGTCCTGCGACTGATATTTGCCGCCCCAATCCTCGACGAGGTAGTTCATATTGGCGAGTTCTTCCTTGATTTTCTCCGGGTTGGCCTGCGGAAGGTCGATTTTATTGATGGCGAAAACTATAGGCACACCAGCCGCCGATGCGTGGTTGATGGCCTCGACGGTCTGTGGCATGACGCTTTCGGCGGCCGACACAATGATGATACAGATGTCGGTCACTTTGGCTCCGCGGGCACGCATGGCGGTGAACGCCTCGTGGCCAGGGGTGTCGAGGAAAGTGATATGACGGCCGTCGTCCAACTTGACATTATAGGCACCGATGTGCTGCGTGATGCCTCCGGCCTCGCCCGCCACAACGTTTGCGTTGCGGATGTAGTCGAGAAGCTTCGTCTTGCCATGGTCAACGTGACCCATGACGGTCACAATCGGCGGACGGCTGACAAGATCTTCCTCTTTGTCCTCGTCTTGAGCAATCGCGTTGACCACTTCCTCGCTGACAAACTCTGTGGAAAATCCGAAGTCGTCGGCGATCAGCTCTATTATGTCGGCTTCGAGGCGCTGGTTAATCGACACCATTTTGCCCAACTTCATGCACGACTTGATGACTTCCGTGACAGAAACTCCCATCATGGCGGCAAGGTCGTTGGCGGTGACAAACTCGGTGAGCTTTAGCACCTTGCTTTCAGCGGCCTGCATCTGGGCTTTTTCCTGTTCGCGCTCGGCATTGGCTTCGCGTTTCTCTTTTCTGAACTTTGCGCCCTTGTTTTGCGCCTTGTTGGAAATTTGGGCGATGGTGTCGCGGAACTGGCGGTCAACATCCTGCTCGCTGATTTCGGGGCGTTTTTCGCGGCGGCTGCGCTCCTTGCGGGAGCCTTTCTCGCGGCGGCCGTCGCTTTGCTTTTTGTTCTGGCGCGAGGCCTCAGCCTGTTGGGCGGCAGCTTGCTGCTGAGCGGCTTCGCGGTTGATATCCACTTTGGTGTTTCCTCCGATACGCTTGCGGTTGGCGCGTTCGCGGCGCTTCTCCTCTTTTGTCTTTGGTTTCGGGCGGACATCGGTATGCAGATTGGCGATGTCGATTTTACCAAGCACTTTCACCCCTGGGAGAGAGACGGTGCGCGTCGGAGCTTCTTTCTTCTCGGGAGCTGCGTCGTTTGCTTCTTTCTTCTCTTCGGGTTTGCTTTCGGCTTTATCTTCAACTGGCTTGTTCTCAACAACTTCAGGGGCTTTATCAGGCGTGGATTTGGCGATTTTTCCAGCCTTTTCTACGGGTTTATCTTCTTTTTTTGCGGGCGCGGCGGCTGCGGGCGTTGCTGCTTCGGGTGCGGTGGCGGCAGGTTTTTCCTTTGTTTCCGCGGGCTTACCCTCTTCAGCGTCGGCCTTTGGCTTTTCGGCGGGTTTGACCGCTTTCGCCGGCTTGACATCATCAGCCGCTGGAGCGGGTTTCTCCTCTTTTTTCGGCGCTTTCAGGTCGTCGATGCTGCCCAAAATCTTCAGTCCGGGGAGGCTCGGTGAAGCCACCGGCGGCTGTTTGTCAGCCTCTTTCGGCGCTTTTTTCTCCTCCTTTTCGCGTCGGCGTTCTTCGAGAAGGTCTTGGTTTCTTTTGCTTTGCAAACGGTCGGGTGCAAATTCTTGAAGAAGAATCTCGTAAGCTTCCTCACTGATGCGAGCATTCGGACCCGGATCAACGGCAATGCCTTTCTTTGCGAGAGTCTTCTCGATATTGCTTATGCCGATGTTAAGGTCGGATGCCACTTTTGATTTTTTGTAATTCGCCATATATTGTTGAGTAAATTTGTTGTTGAAAAAAGTTGAAGATTTGAAAGTGTTGGGGAGTCAAGCCTTATTCGGCTTCGGGGGATTCGGGAGCTTCCGATTCGGGAGCTTCAGCAGCTCCGGGGGCTTCCGATTCAGCGGCTTGGGGAGCTTCGGCGGCTTCGTCGTCGGAATCGGTCTCGTCGTATTCAAATTCCGAACGGAGTTCTTTGAGGATTTCGTCGATGTCTTCCTCTTCGAGGTCGGTCTTTTCGACAAGGATTTCACGCGGCATCTTGAGCACGCTCTTCGCGGTCATGCAGCCGAGGTTCTTGAGATTTTCGATTTTCCACTCTTCGAAAACATCCTTGAATTCGTCGAGATAGATATCGTCTTCGTCCTCTTCTTCACGATAGACGTCGATGTCGTAACCTGTCAGCATTGTAGCCAACTTGATATTAGAGCCGCTCTTGCCGATAGCGAGCGAAACCTCTTCGGGGAGGAGGAACACTTCCGCTTTTTTCGTCTCCTCGTCGATGCGTATTGACGACACTTTAGCGGGGCTTAGGGCGCGCTTGATGGCAAGTTCGGGATTAGCCGAGTAGTTGATCACGTCGATATTCTCGTTGCGAAGCTCGCGCACGATGCCATGTATACGTCCGCCCTTCACACCCACACAAGCGCCGACGGGGTCGATACGGTCGTCGTAGCTTTCGACGGCGATTTTGGCGCGTTCGCCGGGGATGCGAGCCACGGCGCGGATGATGATAAGTCCGTCGTGGATTTCGGGCACTTCGATTTCGAAGAGCCGGCGAAGGAAGTTCTCGTGGGTGCGTGAAATGATGATTTTCGGATTGTTGTTGTTGTTTTCCACGCGGAGGATTACGGCGCGGATGGTTTCGCCCTTCCTGAAGTAGTCGCCGGGAATCGACTCGCTTTTGGGAAGGATGAGCTCGTTTTTGTCGTCGTCGAGGACGAGTGTCTCCTTCGACCATGTCTGATACACTTCGCCCGACACGAGCTCGCCCTCAAGATCCTTATACTTGTTATAGACGGCTTCTTTCTGAAGGTCGAGAATCTTCGACTGGAGGGTCTGACGGAGATTGAGGATTGCGCGCCGGCCGAAAGAGCCGAAATCAATCACGCGCGAGTGGTCGTCGCCCACTTCGGCGTCGGGGTCGTCCTCGGCAATTGCATCGCTCAAACCTATTTGCAGGTTGGGGTCAACGACTTCGCCATCCGGGACAATCTCCAGATTCTGGTAGATTTCAACCACTCCTTTGTCGGAGTTGATGATGACATCAATATTCTCGTCCGTACCGAACATTTTGGCGAGCACGCTGCGGAAGCACTCCTCGAGAATGCTCATCATGGTTGTTTTGTCGATGTTCTTTAATTCCTTAAACTCGGAAAAGCTAGCAACCATGCTGGGGGTTTCCTCTTTTTTGGCCATAGTGTTTTGAATGTAGTTTTATTTGAATTCTATTATATATTTAGCTTGTTTGATATTGTCGAAAGGGATGTCGAAGGGGGTTTCGACGATTTGCGGGCGTTTTTTTCCCTCGATTTTGGTCTTGACGGGGATTTCGAGGGTGATGCCGTCGTCGCCTACGCGGGCTAACACCCCTGCGAGTTTGCGTCCGTCGGCGGTCAGCACCTCCACACGGTTGCCGAGGTTTTTCTCGTATTGGCGGCGCACCTTGAAGGGCGAAGTCAAGCCAGCCGACCCGACTTCGAGGTCGTAGTCCTCGACATCGCGGTCGAAAACAGCCTCGACGGCGCGGGTGACGCGGGCACAGGTGTCGATGTCGAGGCGTGTGTCGCTGTCAAGCTCAACGACGATGGAATTGCCGGCGCCCACGCGGATATCGACAACGAAGATGTCGGTGTTGGCAATCGACTCTTCGACGGTGTCTCTAAGCAGTTGAATATCTATCATTTTATCTGCCTGTTATATCTATTGTTTAGTTCAGTTAAACTTCTATCATAAAAATCGGAGGAAGCACCTGCCTCCTCCGATTCGGTTTTGCGTTGCAAATTTACTAAATTT
>CADBML010000046.1 GCA_902795825.1 uncultured Bacteroidales bacterium | reverse complement strand
TCTTTGCTTTCTTCTTTGCCGTCTTCGGCCACTTTCTCCACCTTGACAAGTTCGATGCGTGTTGCCGACTTGCTGATAATTGTAAATGTAATGTTGATTTTTTTGATGTCGATTATGTCGCCCGGCTCCGGGATTGTGCCGGTTTCGTTGATAATGTAGCCGGCAAGCGTCAGATAATCTTTGCCCTCGGGGATGTCAAGGTGAAGTTCGTCGTTGAGCTGAGAGATTTCGGCGCGTCCGGCTATCTCATAGACATTCGGTTCGAGCCTTTTCCACAAGGTTTCGCTCTTGTCGTGTTCGTCCTCAATGTTGCCGAAAATTTCCTCCACGAGGTCCTCAAGGGTTACGAGCCCCGCCGTGCCACCGAACTCGTCGATTACGACGGTCACCGAGCGTTTCTCGGCGAGCAGCCGGCGCATCATTTTGAAGGCCGGATATGTTTCGGGAGCGAAAACGACAGGCTTGATTTTCTTCTTCCAAGCCGTATTCTCGCGCAAAAATTCGCTGACGTGGATGTATCCCGTAATATTGTCGATGTCATCCTTGTAGATGATGATTTTCGAGCGTCCGGTCTTGGTGAACAACTCCCTCAGGCTGTCGGGAGTGGCAGTGTCGATGTTGACAGCAACGATTTCGTTGCGCGGAATCATGCAGTCGTGGATTGTTGCCGAAGAGAAGTCGATAGCGTTGTGCAATAATTTCACTTCGCTGTTGAAATCATTGTCATCGACGTGCTCGTCAAGCGTTTGCTCAAGATAGTTGTTGAGGTCGCTTATTGAGATGAGGCCGATTTCTTTGCGGTCGTTTTTGAGGTGGAACAATCGCATAAGGCACGACGAGAGCCAAGCCACAAATTTGGATATCGGCAAAAGGACGATGAAAAACAGATAAAGAGGTATAGCGATGAGACGCAACGACTTGTAGGGGTTGATTCGGAATGTCGCCTTCGGGAAAAATTCGCCGATAAGGAGCACCACGCCTGTAGAGATAATCGTCTCGACAAATAGTTTTACGGCTTCTGATGTTTTCCAGTCGTTTATAAACCAAAGATTTAGAAGGTAAGCGGCGCCCATGCCATAGACGACGAGCATGATATTGTTTCCCACGAGAACCGATGTAAGGAAAAGGCTTTGGTTGTCGTAAAAGCGGTCGATGATTCGAGAGATGCGGCCTCCGCGCTTGATGTTGATTTCCACCGACACTCGATTTGATGTAATATAGGCTATTTCCGAGCCGGAGAAGAGGGCGGAAAGTATCAGGGACACAACTGCTATTATTATTGCTGAAGTTAGAGTCATTTGTTTTTTGTTTGAGGGTGCGACTGCGGTTGAGCGGGATTAGCCACGCTGGATTGGGGTCGGGTTTGCCGGGTTGGAGGTTCTTCGGTTTGTTGGGCGTTGGCGGGCTCTGACGGTCCGACCTTGGATTGCGGGATGCCGGCATAACTTCCTGTCGGAGCGGGTCCGGCGGCGTCGCCATTTGTTTTCAGCCCTTCGACGGGGAAAATACCAGCCACACGATAGAGCGTGTAGTCGGTCAGCTGGTCGTTGGAGCGGAATCCGTAGCCCTCGATGATTCGGTCGGGGCGTTCGATTTGGATGAACGAGTCGGAATAGACATTGCGGTCGCGCTGGTTCCAAAACATTTGGTTGGTTCGGAATTTGTCGCCTGCGAGGTTTGAGATGGTGATGTGTCCGTCGAGGCGCCAAATTTGCGGGTTTCGGAAAAAGGTGGCTGAATCGCAGTCGATAAAAGCGTCTTTCACGCCCATGTCGTTGAATTTTTCGAGGTGGAGGTGTTCGGGAAACCGCCAGAATGGCTCCTCCGCCTCCTCATACATTTCCCAAATCGGAGTGGTGATGCGGTAGCGGATGATTCCTGAGTCGGAAATCAGGGTTTCGATGTCGCGGGTGACCATCGTGGGGGTTTTCTCTGGGTTGAGCACGTTTGCCACCACGTTGCTGTTGTCGTCGGAACAGGCCACGGACATGATAACAGCCACGGCTATTGCCACCAACGACGGCAACAGCCGCATCGAAGCATAGGCCGATGTAGTGGCGCTGGCGGAGCGCCGGTTTGCGGTTATCGAATCTTGCTTTTCCAGAACCACATTTCGTTGATTTTAAACCCGAGGGTGACGTTGAGGAAGTTCTCTCTCAAATAGTTGGAGCCGGCAGTGCGGTGACGGTATTCGAGGCCGAGGTTCACCATTGAGCGTCCGCCAGGCGTCGGGAATCCGAAGCCGAATGCCGCGCCGTAGTCTTTAACCTGACTGCCTCCAATGTTGATGTAGTCTTTGTTATAGAACACTCCCGCGCGATAGGTCACGCGTTTGGGCCAGCTTCCACGGATTGCGGGCCGATATTCCATGCCGGCGGCGATCTTCCACCGGTCGGAGAATCGGGCGACGTCGGACAGTTCGATGGCAGTGTATTTGACATCGGCCCATTTTTGATAAGTGAAATCGACAGCGGCGGTCAGCCGGTTGTCGTAGTTATACGAAAGTCCGACGCCAAAAGTGTGGGGAAGTTCGTAGTTGTTGCGCACGGAGATGTAAGCGAGAGTGTCGATATCGCCCGACGAACCGTCGGCGAGCACCTGCTCTTTAGTTGACCAAGTGTGACCGAGGAGAGTTTTTTTCGGGGAATAGACCACACCTATCGTGGCTGACGATTTGTTGTCGAATCGGGCGGTGTATTGGGCTCCCACTTGTATGCGGAAGTCGCGCACCTGAATTGTCCGCTGGAATAGCGATGTTTCGGCGTCGGAAGATATGGCATAGGTTTCGGCAAGGTTGGTGCCGAAGAGGTAGGATGCGTTGAAACCTACGGAAAGGCCCTTGAACGTCTTTGCGCTGAGGCCGACATAGGCTTGGTTGAATCCGCCCGAGCCGGAGCGTGTTTGAAGTCCGTTATCAATCGACGAGCCGAAAGAGTATCCCACCGACGAAAATGGCAACAGGCCAAGGCTCAGTCCGAAGCGTTTCGACAACGGGGCTTGCAGAGTGACATATTCTAGTCCGCCGCCGTAGGTTTTGTCGGTAGCGGAGTTTTCCTTCCGCCAAATTGTGGTGAAATCGACCCCCATGTCGAAAAGGAATGTCAAAGAGTCGATCGACGCATAGGATGCTGGGTTCATCACATTGATGTTGTGGGGCGAGTTAGTCGCATAGCCGACACCGCCCATCTGACGCTGTGCCGATGTGGCGTTGTCGTTAAGGATTCCGTAGCCGAACATAGAGTAAGGCGACGAGGAAGTCTGCGCTGCCGCGCCGAGAGCCGCCGTTGCGGCTGCGATAATAGTGAGTCGTTTAATATTCATTGAATAGAAGTATGCTGTTAAGCCCGATGTCAACGAGGTTGGGGACAACTTCGTGTGCTATCGGAAGGTGGCGGCTGATGATTTCTGCATCGCCGCCGGTTAGGATAATCTTCTTGTTGGAAGCGGAAATTTTTGCTGCATAGTGTTCGATTTCACCCACTACGCCCTGAATGGCGCCGAGGCGCATGGCGGTGTCGGTGTCGGTGCCCCATTCCGGCTCCGGTCCGACGACATCGACATGTGGCAACCGGCTTGTGTGGCTGCTGAGCGCGTCGAGGCGCATTCTCAAGCCCGGGGCTATGTTGCCGCCGACGAAGCGCGTCTGGGCGTTGACATAGTCGTAGGTGACAGCCGTCCCCGCATCCACCACGAGAAGCTCGTTGAACGGGAAGAGGGCAGCCGCGCCGGCGCAAGCCGCGATGCGGTCGGCTCCGAGGCTGGAGGGATTGTCATAGCCGATTTCGACAGTGAGAAGCAAATCGGACGACATACGGTAAACGCGCTTGCATCTTGTGGCGAGCGCATCGACAATGTCGTCGCCGTCGGCTGCCACCGACGAGTAGATGGCGGCGGTCAGTTCGCGGCGGTCGATCAGGGAGTCGATTTCCTGCATGGTGAGCGCATCGACACGTCGGCTTTCGACGATGTCGAAGTTGGAAAACAGGGCAATCTTTGCTGACGAGTTGCCTTGGTCGATTGTCAGATAGTAGCTCATTTCACGGCAAAGTTACTCATTATTATCTGTAGAGAGGCTAAAAAAAGCGGGAATTAACACTATTTTTGATTTTTCTTGCCATTTTCGCCGTTTTTTGTTCTGCTTTCGAGGTGCTGAATCATAAATGCGGCATAAATCTGCAGCACCGCACCGACAATTGTGAAGGCAATCCAGTCGTTTGGAGTTGACTGCTCGTAAAACATGAAAAAAGCGGCCACGACAAAGGCCAAAGCGGCGAAGATTTGCATGCTGAAGAGCCTGCGGATACGTAGCGAATCGCCGCGGTAGGGCACAAACAGGCGGCCGACGAGCAGCAACGCCGCGCCTGAGGCATAGACGTAGCGCGCCGCTTCAATCGGGCCGTGGAAAAGGGGCATCGCCGCCCCCGCTACGATGAGGAGCAGTCCCACGTTGGCGAGGAGCGAAAGCGCCACATCGGCTTTGCGGGGCGCGGCGGGAACGGGAGCGGTTGATGGTTGTTTCTTTCGTTTCATTGGTTGTCGCTTAGTTTACATAGGGTTATTTGACGAGATACACGTCCTCATTCGGCCGCTGCATGTGGTAGTCTTCGCGCACGATTTTTTCCATTGTTTCTACGTCGGTCTGTAGGCGGCGGTTGAGGTTGCGGTAGTATTCAAGGGAGTCTTCGCTCTGCTTGATCTCTCGGCGCAACTGCGTGAGCTCGTTTTCGTTTTTGATTGTCGCGATGATTGAGTAGTCGGAGACAAAGAGGATGTAGGCGATGAAGCCCATTACAAGGAATAATGACACTGTCAAGTAGCGGCGACACCACTTGAACACTTTCTGCAGCGGAGAGAGCTTAGGCTCGTTTGTCGGGTTTTCGGCTGCGTTTGCGATGTTGTTTTTTGAATCGTTCATAGTTGTAGTTATTTATAGTTTGATAAAGACTCTTCGAGTTGGGTGGAAATCATTGTCCGCAGTTCGGGCGGCGAAATGACAGTGACTTGCGGACCGTAGGAAAGCAGCTCGCCGACGAAATCGCGGGTGATGCGGATTTTGTAAGAGAAGATTGAATATTTGTCGTGGACGGCTTCCTCCTGGGAATGGTGGAGCGGCAGAGCACGCAGGTATTTGGCTTGCAGAGGCGTGGCTTTGATCGACACCCGCTTCACTTCGCTTTCGTCGGCGATGACGCCGAACGAGTCGCGGTAGTAGTTTGAGGCTATGAAATCGGAGGGGATTTCATATTCTTGGTCGGTCACGGAGGCCTGCTTGAAACGGTCGAGGGAATAGGTTTTCACGCGGTTTTCGGCCACGTTACGCGCGGCGACATACCAGCGTTGGCGGAAAATCTTGAGCATGTAAGGCTCGATGATCACGTCGGTGTCGGGGATAGCGCGTGTGAACGGGAGATAGTCGATTTTCAGCCGGCACCGTCGGCGCAGGCCGTCGATCACGACGTTGAGATATTCGCGTGCCGAGGGGATGTCCTCAAGGAATATGAGGTCGGAGATGTCGCGGGTGTCGTTGAGAATGTTGGTGAGGGCGGCGGAGTTGAAAAGCCAGTTGGTGACGCTTTTGTTGCTGATGCCGAGGTCGTCGATGTAGTATTCGAAAGTCGAGGTGTCGCAGTTGATGTTGATGTTGAACAGTTCCTCGATGTTCTGGCGGTAGCCGTAGAACGTGCGGCGCGGGAGTGACTCTCCGTTGGAATACGGAGTTTTCTTCCACAGCTCGTTAAGCCTCTGGCGGGTGATTCGCCCGTGGCGTTGGATGGTGTCGATTATCCAGATGTATCTGTTTAAGAGGTCGCGCGCCATTGTTATTCTGTTTTAGTTTTTTCGCTTTTGGAGAACAAGAAAAGACCGATTATGGTGAAGAGGGCGTTGACAAGAAGGAGTTCGAAGCCCATAGTGTAGTCGAAAGCATACTTGAGCCACCATTGAAGAGCGCCCGACAGCAGCGGCGAAACGATGCAGACGGCAGGGACGGCGCCGTCGCGCGTGCGGCGTTTCGAGGCGAGACCGAAGGTGAAGAGCCCCAGAATGGGACCGTAGGTATAGGACGCTATGGCATATACGGCCGATATGGCATCCTCGCTTGAAGCGTAGTAGAAGATGACGATAGTGACAGCCATGGCGATCGACATTGCCACATGGACCCATTTGCGCGTGCGACCCAACTTTTCGTCATCCATTTTTTCGCCGTGAAGGATATCGACGGTGAATGAGGTGGTGAGCGATGTCAGCGCCGACCCCGCGGCGGAGTAGGCGGCCGAAATCAGTCCGAGCACGAACAGGATGCCGACGATGAGCGGCATTCCGCTTCCGGCTGCGACGGTGCCGAAGATGTCGTCGCTTTTGGCGGGCGTCGGGATCGCTTTAGCCTGCATATACATCACCAAGAGAGTGCCGAGCACGAGGAAAAGGAATATCACCAGCACTTGCAGGAACACACTCGATATCAACCCTTTCTGCGACTGCTTATAGTCGGCTCCGGCGAGCGAACGTTGCATCATGTCTTGGTCGAGGCCGGTCATGGCTATCACCATGAATATGCCGGCGATGAACTGCTTCCAGAAATAGGTGCCCTCCATGGGATTGTCGAAGAAGAAGATGCGCGACGTGTCGTGGTCGGCAATGGCGTAAACCATTCCTGTAAACGAGAAGTCGAGGCTCTTGGCAATAAAGTAAATGCAAAGCACCACCGATGCCACGAGGCACAGACTCTTGAATGCGTCGGTCCAAATAATCGACTTCACGCCCCCGCGGAATGTGTAGAGCCATATCAGCAGAATCGCCACCACCACGTTCACGACGAAGGGAATGCCGAGCGGGTCATAGACGAGCAACTGCAACACGGCGCACACCACATAGAACCTGACGGCCGCGCCGAGCAGCTTGGAAACGAGGAAGAACCATGCGCCGGTGCGGTGGGTGTTGAGCCCGAACCGTTCGCCGAGATAGCCGTAGATTGAAATCAGATTGCGGCGGTAGAACATCGGAATCAGCACGTAGGCGATGACGAAGTAGCCCACGATAAATCCGAACGCCATTTGCATGTAAGAAAAGCCTTTGGCGGCGACCATGCCCGGGACGGAGATGAACGTCACGCCCGAAATGGGCGCGCCCATCATGGCGATGGCCATCAATAGCCACGGGGCTTTCTTGCCGCCGGTGAAGAACGTGGAATTGTCGCTCTTTCGCGAAGCGACCCAAGATATGCCCACTAACAAAGCGAAGTAGGCGATGATTGTGATAATAACTACTGTCGGTGACATAGAGGGAAT
>CADBML010000045.1 GCA_902795825.1 uncultured Bacteroidales bacterium | reverse complement strand
TGCAGATTCACAAATTAAGCAGATTCACAATGCACAACGCATAATTGGTTTAGCGGCAGGTAGGAGACATCAGCGTTTGATAGTGCAAAAGGCCCGAACTTTCCGTGCTGTCCGATTAGTGCCGTGCTGTCCGAGTTGTCCGATTAGTGCCGTGCTGTCCGATTCTTTACCCTCTCAACTCTCCTCTTTAATCTTTACCTCACGAGGTTTTGCCTCGCAAAAACATCCGGCGATTCACCGCCGCTATTACCTATAGAATGAAACAAGGCAAGCCCCATGCCCAACTATCTCGTTGCAACCATGGGACTTGCCTTATCTATCTTTTCTTATCTTTTCTTTCGCTGGGCGAATTATCTGACAGCCACTTTCCGCGTGCGGACTGTGCCGTCGCTCATCGTGGCTACACAGATAACTACCTGTCCGGCAACGGGCTTGGCGATGCGCACGCCCTGCAGGTTGTAATAAACGTGGTCGATTTCGACGGCATCGTTTCCGACGGTGTCAACGCCGGTGGCGGGCATACCGTAACGGTAGATCGACGTGCAATAGCCCGACACGTTCTGATAGATGTAGGCGTAGGAGCCGTCGTCGCTGACGCGGGCTGTAAGCGACTGGAATCGCTGCGAACCGCTGCTGACCGATTCCGTCTTTTCAGCAACAGCTTCGTCGCTGTTGAGTTGGTGGATGGTGTAGCCGTCGCAATAGTTAGTGCCCGTGGGTTCGACGAGGTAGGTGTTACCGCCGAGAGTGAACACATCGAAGCCGTCGGAAGTCGATCGGGTAAGGGCCTTTGTGGTCACATTCTTGTTGCCGCGTTTACGGTACATGAACGAGCCGGCAGGATTCGATGCCACTGCGCTCACCGACGTCACGCAGGGTTGGGCGATGGTGGTGGCGTCGGCCGTCCAACCAAGTTCGACGGCGATGGGCGAACCCGATTGCGCGCCGTTGGCGATTTTAAAGATGGCGGCTGATGTGGCGCCGTTGGGGATGATGCAAACGTAGGCTCCCGCGCTGCTCATCATATTGCCGACCGTGCGGCCGACGGCATCAATTCGCGCGGCTGTGATGCCCGACGAGCCATAGTCGAAGGTGATGTCGTGAGTGGTGCCGTTAGGTTCGATAATCATCCAGTTTGAACCAGAACCTGCGCCGGAGAATCCCTTGTTGACGAGGAGGTTGCCCGCGTCGTCGGAAGAAATCGCTGTACCGATGCCGGTCAGACCGTTGAAAGCCGTCGAGCGGTTGCCGTTAATATCGTATTTATAGATTGTAGCCGCACTCTTGTCGGTGAGATAGAGACAACCGCCGTAGCCCGTGGAGTAGCGTCCGTCAGCCGATGCCACCACATTGTTTTGTGAGTCATAAACTTGAGTGAACACGAATTGCGACGGGTCGATTACCGGTGTCGGCGACGAATTGATAGTGTAGGTTGCCGATGCCACCGAAGAGGTCAGCCCGTCCTTGACGGCGATGGCTTTAACAGTGGTGGTTGACGAAATCGGGATGGCGCCGGAGTAGAGAGCCGACGAAGTTGTCGGGCTTGAGCCGTCGAGCGTGTAACGGATTTCGGCCCCTGAAGTCGAGCAGGAAATGGTCACATTCTGGGCGGAGGTGTAAGTGCCTGCGGCGGGAGAGAACGTGGGCGCGGCGGGGGCCGATGGTGTGTCGGACTGCGACACCATTTCGATGCAGTCGAACACCCATTGGCTCGACAGCGAGGTGACTCGCAGGGTGTGGGTGCCCTTCGACAGACTTACGTCAACATAGTCGTAATCGTCGTGGTAATACGGAGCCCACGTGTTGATGTTCGACTTGTTGGGATAGAAGTAGAGCGTGTCGGTTTTTTCGTTCGTGCTCCAGAGGGTTGACTCCCACTGCGAAGGAGTGTTGAGCAGCGTAGTGTAGGTTGTCGCGTTGGTGGTGGTGCAGCGTGGACGCTTGGTCTGCGTAGTGTAGCGGCGCACGCCGTCGATAGATATGGCGCACGAGGCGGTGTAGCGTTTCACCCAGTCCTCGTGGCGCGACGACATCGTGTAGCCACCGAGATGTGCGCCGAGCGTGGCGATAGTGCCGTAGGAGCCGAAGTGCACGCCATGTTTGACTCTCATTTTCACTTTCATCGCCTCTTTGAGCGAGAATGTGTATTCATACCAGCAGCCCCAGTTGTGGATAGCGAGGGGGACGGTGATGTTCGTGCCCGAAGAATAAGCGCCGTTGACATATTGATCCCAGTTGGAGCCCATGTTTTTGAGGCAATAGCCGTTGGAGCCACCGGATGGGTCGGAGTTGGTGATGGTGGCGTTTTCGTTGTCGGAGCGGTAAGCGCCGCAGGTGGTTTCGCCGGCGCGGTTGTCGTAGCCTACGCCTTTGCCGCCTACGTCGTAGTCCTCGGCCTCGATCACGAGCGTGCCTCCGGCGGCGAGTTCTCGGGTTTTAAACGACTTGTCGTCGGGGAGGTTCATAATCTTGAGGTTGCGGATTCGGAATTGCGCGCCGTTGGTCGAACCGAAGTCGAAGCGTATTTGCGATGTTTTTGCGCCCCACGTCGTGCCTGCCGAGTTTTTCATCGAGTAAGCAGGAGTAATGTCGAGTTGATAGGTGCGGTACGTAGAGGTCGAACTTGTTTTAGGGATGGTGAATCTCAACGAATTGGCTTCGGAAAGCTCGAAGTTCGACCCACAGAAGAACACTTGCAGGTCGGTTTCGGCTGTTGCGGCATATTCGAAGGAGATTTTCGGATATTTAGCGGCAGTGACGGCCGAGCCGAGCTGCTCGGAAATTGAGTAGGGGTCAGTGCCGGTGTTCTTAAAGATGTAGTGGAGTTCGCCGTCGGAGTTGTTGTAAGTGGTCATCGTCACGTCGTGGTTGACGTTGCCGAGTTTGATGTCGATTGGCAGACCGCCGACGTGGCCTTTGTAGCGGTAGTTGAAGCGTCCGTTGGGGGCGCAGTCGCCGTTTGAGATGAAGTCGAGGATGTCGGGGTCGGCGGGAACGTTGTCGGCCCATTTGAAGTCAATCACCACTTTTTCGCTGACGTTGATCAGCGATTTGGGGATGGCGACGTACATTTGGTTGCCGCTGACGAAATATCGCACAGTCCCGAGCGACGACCATTTGTATTTGCCGTTTGAGGAGTTTTTGAAAAGGCAATAGTTGCCGCTGGAGTTGAGTTTGGTCATATAATCGTAGCCACACCAGCCCGTCGAGTAGTCGGTGTCGGTGTTGAGATAGAGCTGCATCCACGCCCCTGCGTCGGAGGCCGAAGGCGAGGAAATGTCGGCTACGGTGGAAGTGTAGAAATAGACGTAGTCTAAGTCGCAAGTGGCTTTCGAGAGTTTGATGTCGTTCGACGAGCGGACGAGACATTCCTCGGCCATCGCGGTGGCGTTGGTGAACTTGACGTCGCCAGGTTCGTCGCGGAATTCGGGGCTGACTGTGCCCCATTGTGTCATATTGCCGTCGAGGGTGATGGTCTTACCCTCGCGCGACGACATGATTTTGTTCACTCCGCGATATTGGCGCGCATATGAGACGAATTGCAGATAGTAGTTGTCGCGGATGAGCGGGTTTTTCGACGGCTCGATGTCGCGGTTAAACTCTTGGTTGTAGGCATCGACAAAGTAGGTTTCGCCTATCGCCGCGGTCGCGCCCGGACGGACGTAGCCGTATTCCGAACTGCTCTTGATGATGAAGCGTTGGGCCATCCATTCGTTCCATTGGGTGAACATGAGCACTGGGGCTTTCACGGCGAGCGCGCGTTTCCACTGTTCGGCGGCATAGTCGCCGTAGGCGGTGCGCGATGTCAGCGCATATTGGTTGAGCGAAGGTTCGCTGCCGTTGTGGTACGACTTGCCGATTTTGCTCATCGGGTGCTGCGCAGAGCTGACGGAAATCTGCTCTGTCACTTTCGTCGAACCGTTCATGGTGTAGCCGGCGGCCTGCGGATAGTTTTCGAGCCATCCCCATTCGTTGGCTTTTTGTCCGCCCATCCACGCCCAGCAGTAGCGGAAAGTGAAGTAGTTGCGGATGGTCGAACTCAGTGCGGTGACCGAACTGTCGTTTGGATCACATAGAATGAGCGGCTTGTCGTTCCAGTAGAACCAATATTTATTGTTGGCGGAGTTGGAGTAGAAGCTGTTCCAAAGCGTCTGGAGGGTCGTCCCGGGGTTGGAGTGGAGGCAGAACACGAGTTTGGGCGATTTCAGACCGAGCGCGGTGCGGCGGTCGATTTCGTTCATGACCACTTGCACTTTCGCGTCGTAGGTGAAGGCGTTGGTCACGTCGAAGAAGTAGAAGTCCACTCCCGCATCAACGAGCATCTGCATGTGCTTCGCCACGATGTATTTGTTGCCGGCAGCGTAATATCCCATGGCTGGCTCTCCCCACCAGTGGAATGCGCCTTCCCCACCGAAAGCGGGCGACGAGGGGTTGGCGGCTATCATGTTTGTAATATCCTTGTATTCCGTACCATGCTGGCCATGCCAGATGTAGTAGAACATGCCGATATGGCGGTCGCTTACCGTCGTGGGAGCCACGCCGTTGTCGGAGTTGGCCACTTCGCGGCCGAGGTCGTCCCACGCCACCCAAGTGTCGGAGTAGGTGTCCCATTCGACGGTAGGTGCAATCTGCAGCTTCCTGACCTTGATGGTCACTCCCGAAGTGTTGCCCCAGTCGAAGCGGAGTTGGGCGGAGGCGGAATAGCCCCATTCGAGCGAGGCTCGGGCAGAGGCAATATTGAGAGTGGCCGTTTTCCATTCCGACGAACCCGTGGCGGCGAGAGAACCGAAGTTGACCGAACGGCCGCCCACAATCGGGCTGAAGAAAACCTCGAGGTTGTTAAGGCCCGTCGTGCAGTTGTATTCGAACGTAATCGCGTTGTAGTCGCTCGGGAGCGATTGACCGATGACGAACGAGGTCCAGAACGGGTCGGTGCCAGTGGTTTTGATGGTGTAGGTGGTTACGCCCGATGATGTTGACGCGGTGCCGGTGATGTCGTTTTTCGCGGCAGCGTTTGTCGTGTCGAGTTTGATTTCCACTGGTGAGTAAGCCGTGGCGGCCGTGGCTGAAAACAAGCAGCCTACAATGAGGATTGATTTAAGAATAGTCTTCATGATACATTTGTAGAATAGTGGGTACAAATTTACGAAAATACCGCTTACCGATGAAATAATATGGGCAAAAAAGTGTGAAAAGCACATAACAATGCATTCATAATTCATAATGCATAACTCAAGTTTCTAATGTAATAAAATGTTTAATCCAAAGTTCTACCCCTCAGTCACTTTGTGACAGCTCCCCTGCTGGGGGAGCATTTTCTCAAGCGAACTCCAAAAATCCTCCCCTAGCAGGGGAGGTGCCCGATAGGGCGGAGGGGTAGAGAAGCAAACGCACTACCCCTCAGTCACTTGCTCTTCGTGCTGCGTGACAGCTCCCCTGCT
>CADBML010000044.1 GCA_902795825.1 uncultured Bacteroidales bacterium | reverse complement strand
TGCGTCTATCTCTACGAATACGTCCCCGGCACTCGTTTCGCAAAATACAAAATCACCCGTTCGGGCACATATTCATTCCCCGAACCGTCAATCAGCATCGATCCCGAATACGGAACATCGGAGAACAACGAAGAGCGCGACCTCGCCCGCTACAACGCGACGCTTTACTGGGAACGCCCGAAGACCTCGACCGGCGAATACTGGCCGTTAACTGGCGACAACATCCTCAAGAAGTACGTCGTCAGCGTGGTTGACAAGAACGGCAACCCCTACACCGACGCTAACGGCGTAAGCTACAACAACTACGAAGTTAACGCCGGAAACACCCCGTCGTTCGCCGAGTCAATCGTCGAGCTCCCGACAATGAACGACTTCGCCGACAACGAGCCTTACACCATCAAGGTGAAAGCCGTCTATGACTTCAGCGGAACAGAGAAAGAATCGTTCGAACGTACGGCCACCAGCCGCTACACCTACGATCCCGTCGCTCCCGGCATCGAAGTGATGACCTACGTCAAGCCCGCAGCTCTTATCGAGCAAGAATGGGTATGGGGCGGCGAATCCCACATCGTGCCCTTCTACTACGACATCTATCGCGTGGAAGTTGCCCTTTCCCGTCCTGAAGGATATGCCTCCAACGAGCCCGTCAGCTTCTACGGCGTGGAAGTGTCGAAGGACGATGGCGCAACATGGCAGCCTATCACAGATATGCCTTACGGAGCAGTCTCCGGCGGTTACAACGGCGCAAGCCAGACCATCAACACCTATGGAGCTTACTATCCTGGCACTTACGACTTCGCCGCCGACCAGTCGTTCGCTAGCGAGGATTCGCAGTTCGCATCGAACTTCTCGTTCCTCTACTTCGTGGATGTCACCAACAAATTCAACACCACGTCGATGACCGACCCGGAAGCCGAAGACCCGACAACATGGCTCTATCGCGCTACCGCTTACTACGGATCTTCCGACGAAGTGCAGATTGCCGAACCCGCCGCCGTGGTCACTATCCCCGTTTCCGCTAAAGTCGGCAAACGTGGCGACAATGAATCCTATGGCGAGCAAGGTCTGACGGGCGTAAGCGTTGTCAAGACCGGCATGGAAGGCCTCGTGGCTTACCCGAACCCCGCCGACAACGTGCTCAACCTCAAAGCCGGTAAAGCTCTTGGCAATGTCGAAATCTTCTCAGTGGCAGGTGCCCTCGTGAAGAAAGTCAACGCCGGCGAGCAAAGCTCGGCAACTCTCGACGTCAGCGACCTCGCAGCAGGTGTTTACTACCTCCGCGCAGCAGGTGCCCGCGTCACTGTCATCAAAAAATAAGCAATTTGATATTTAGTCAAGGAGGAGGTAGAGGCTATGGCCAAAGCCTCCTCCTTTTCTAATAATCTTTTCAGGGGCTGCTTGTAAATCCACTTGAATGCTCAATTCATGGCGCTTAATGCATAATTGCCGCCTAACATCCAAGCATTACACCTCCCCCCTCTAAACTTTAAGCTCTCTCCTTTAATCCCTCAACACTAAACTCTCCTCTTTAAACTTTATTTCATCTCTCTTGAAGCCGATTTTTCTTATAGGATTTATGGGGTGCGGCAAATCGACACTTGGCCGCAACGTGGCCGCCATTCTGCGAATGCCATTCATCGACCTCGACACGTTCATCGAGCGGCGGTTTCACCGCAATGTGCGTGAAATCTTCGCCGAACGTGGGGAAGAGGGCTTCCGCGAAATCGAACGAAACGTGCTCCACGAAGTCGGCGAATTCGACGACACTATCATCGCTTGCGGCGGCGGCACACCTTGCCACTTCGACAATATCGACTTCATGAACGCCCACGGAACCACCGTTTTCCTCGTGGGTTCGGAAGAACGGATATTCAACCGTCTCAAACGTGGAAAGCACAAACGTCCGCTCCTCGCCGGGCTCGACGACGAGCAGCTCCGCGACTACATCCGCCAGAAAATCGACGAGCGGATGCCTTTCTACTGCAAAGCCCAACTCCAGTTCGGTTCCGACCGCCTCGACTCCGAAGCGCAGGTGGGCGAAACCGCCTCGAAATTCATCAACGAGATTATCCTCAAACGCAAATAACCTCAAACTCCACCCATAGAAAGCACTTATCCACCCGATTATGGAACCATCACAGAATCTAACCCCTCAGGAACAACCAGTAGCCATCGACACAATGCCCAACAAGATTTCAATCGGGCTGCCGGCGTGCGACACAGCCCGCGACCGACGATTCCCACTAACCCCCGAAGGCGTGGAAATATTGGTCGATGCCGGATATGTCGTCAACATCGAAAAGGAAGCGGCTAAGGCAATCCACTATGGCGACGAAGCTTACACAAAACGCGGCGCCGTAGTCACCGACCGGCTGACGACCCTCCATAGCGATGTCATCATCAGCATCGGACGGCTCTCGACCCTCGACTTGGGATGCGTAAGCCGTGGTGCCGCCCTGCTCACCCTATCCGACGCCATCGACAAAAACAACATCGTGAAGGTGCTCGACCGCAAACTGACTACAGTTTTCCTCGACCATATCCGCGACCGGCACGGCAACTATCCAGTGGCTGACCTCCTTTCGGAAATCGACGGACGCGCGGCAATGATGAAGGCTAACGAACTGCTCGCCGACGACTGTCATGGCAAAGGCATTCTTATCGGTGGAGTGTCGGGCGTAAACCCATGCGAAACCGTAATTCTCGGCGGCGGCATCGCCGCAATCGCGGCGGCCGAATCGGCGGTGGGTCTCGGTTCGATAGTCAGGATTTTCGATAACGACGTGTTCGGACTAAATAAGGCCGAATGTGTCATGAACGGAAAAGCATGCGAACTATTCCCTCATCCCAAAGTGCTCAAAACCGCACTACGTACCGCCGACATCATCATCGTGGCATCCGACAGCATAGCGTGGAACGAAGTGGGTGTGCTGAAGTCGGGTGTAGTTGTGGTCGATATCAGCAATAAGCCCGGACACGTCTTTCCACAACTGCCAATCGCCGACCTGCTCGCAACCGACCGACTCTTCAAAAACGAAGGCCAAGTGTGCTACATCAATGCGGGCAAAACCGTGCCGCGAACGGTGGCCATGGCCTTCGGCTCGGCCATTCAACCCATCTTCCGCCGCATAATGCGCGAAGGCAAAGACCTCGCCGACGCCATCATCTCCCGCAAAGAATTGAAACCCGCCGTTGCCACCTTCGCCGGACGCGTCACCTGCCGCGACCTCGCCGAACGCACGGGGCATTCCGAAGTCGACATCAACATTTTCCTTAATCTCTCTTGAAGAATGGCCAAAAGAAAATTCTATGTAGTGTGGGTGGGACACAACCCGGGCATCTACGACTCTTGGGAAGATTGTGAAGATCAAGTGAAGGGCTTCCCTGAGGCGAAATACAAGAGTTTCGACTCCCAAACCGCCGCCACGCTCGCTTTCCGAGGCAACCCCGAGGAGCACATCGGCATCATCAAGAAAATCGCCAGCCACCGCGCCGCCGCCGTCAACTACGCCGACTTCCCCGAAATCGTCGCCGACAGCTTCGCAGTCGATGCCGCTTGTTCCAAAAACCCCGGACCCGTTGAGTATCGGGGGGTTGACACCATGACCGGCACTGAAATCTTCCATGTGGGGCCTTTGGCAGGCGGCACAAACAATATCGGCGAGTTCCTCGCCATCATTCATGCCCTCGCATACTGCAAGCAGCGGGGACTGTCAACAACCATCTATTCCGACAGTCGCACGGCCATCGCTTGGATCCGCGCTCGGCACAGCCGCACGACAATCCAACGCACACCGCTAAACGCCCAACTGTTCGACATCCTCGAACGCGCCAACCGCTGGCTGGCGACAAACACCTTCCCGAACCAAATCCTCAAATGGAACACTGACGATTGGGGTGAAATCCCCGCCGACTTCGGCAGAAAATAGAAAAACAAAAATAGAAAACCGCAATAAATGCTCGGCTCATCGGCCGAGCATTTATCACGAATCTGAGTCTCGTATTGCTCTGACAACAGACGCTTTTTGCTGATTTGTCGCGGAGTTACTCTTGGGCGTCGTCGTCGATTGAGAAGTCGTCGGGAAACTCTTCGTCAAGGTCGTCGAGTTCGGCTTCGATATCTTTGGGAGCAACCTTGGGAATTTCGAATTTCTTCGCGGGCTTCTTTGCCGCTGCGGCTTGCTCTTTTACCGCGGCGATGATTTTTGCTTCAAGCTCGTCGGCAAGTTCGGGATTGTCGTCGATTACGCGCTTTGCTCCCTCCCTGCCTTGCGCGAGTTTGGAGTCGCCGTAGCTGAACCATGAACCGCTCTTTGCTACGATTCCTAATTCCACTGCCATATCGAGAAGTTCGCTGGAGCGGGAGATGCCCTCGCCGAACATGATGTCGAATTGAGCCTGGCGGAACGGAGGCGCCACTTTGTTCTTCACCACTTTCACTTTGACATGGCGGCCGAGCACGTTGTCACCTTCCTTAATCGAACTCATGCCACGAATTTCGAGGCGCACGGAGGAGTAGAATTTCAGGGCGTTGCCGCCGGTTGTCACCTCCGCCGGTCCCATGTATGCGCCGATGTTAGCACGGAGTTGGTTGATGAAAATGCAAGTGGTGTTCGTGCGCGCGATGACGCTTGTGAGCTTGCGCATAGCCTGCGACATCAGTCGGGCTTGCAGCCCCACATTACGGTCGCCCATATCGCCTTCGATTTCACCCTTGGGAGTCAAAGCGGCGACGGAATCGACAACGAGAATGTCGATTGCCGACGAACGGATGAGTTTTTCGGCAATTTCAAGAGCCTGCTCGCCGTTGTCGGGCTGGGCGATGAGAAGGTTGGTTGTGTCAACCCCAAGTTTTTCGGCGTAGAAACGGTCGAAAGCATGTTCTGCGTCGATGAGGGCGGCTATACCGCCGAGTTTTTGCGCTTCGGCGATGGCGTGGATAGCGAGGGTGGTTTTGCCGGAAGATTCCGGACCGAAGATTTCGACGATTCGTCCGCGGGGATAACCGCCAACTCCGAGAGCGATGTTTAGACCCACTGAGCCCGAGGGGATTACCTCGATGTCCTCAATGTTATCATCGCCAAGTTTCATCACGGCTCCTTTGCCGTAGGATTTCTCGATGCTGCCGAGAGCCTGCTTGAGGGCTTCAAGTTTTGTTGCCTGCTGGCTTGCGGCTTCGTTCTTTTTGTCTGCTTTCTTTGCCATATCGTTATATTTTTGTTTAATTCAGAATGCTTAATTCTAATAATACTTGATCCTATGATTCATTACTCATTCCTAATTCTTTTACTATTTGTGCGAAAGAATTTTTCGTATCGACTTTCGTGATGATGTGAGTAATTACATGGTCGGCGTCGGTGATGAAAGTGGTGCGGACAGTGCCCATATATTCGCGCCCCGCCATTTTCTTCTTTTGCCACACGCCGAAAGCTTTGTTGAGGCTCGTGTCCTCGTCGGCAATTAGGGGGAATGGGAGCGAGAACTTCTCGATAAAACGGTTGTGGCTTGCGGCACTGTCTTTGCTGACACCTACGAGAGCAAAGCCCATGGAGAGCAAACGTTCGTAGCCGTCGCGGAAACTGCACGCCTCGGCGGTACAGCCCGGAGTGTTGTCTTTGGGATAAAAATAGATAATCATTGGCTTGCCGGCAAAGTCGTCGGCAGTGAGTTGCCTGCCAAGGTTGTCAGTGCCTAAAACGTGGGGGATTTTGTCTCCGATTTTCATTTTCGTAGGGGGTTTATAATTTCTTGTAAAGTTAATAAATTTCTTTTACACTGCAAAATTACAAACCGCAATGGGCAATATTCACGCACACACAAGCAAAAAAAACAAAAAAAACAAACCAACGCAGGAAAACCGATGCGACAAACAATCACTCCTCACAACCACCACCCACTGCTAAACAAATCACCGGCTGAATCTCAGATGGAGTTTATCCATCACCATCAAACGCCCCCCAACAATCAAGCGAACTCAACCGCCTACGACCCTCAACCGCCAAACAAAGCCCAACCATCAAACGAACTCAACCGTCTACGACCCTCAACTGCTCCCCCCAACTATCAAATAAAATTAACTGCCAAACAAAGCCCAACAATCAAGCGAACTCAACCGCCTACGACCCTCAACCGCTCCCACCAACTATCAAATAAAATTAACTGCCAAACAAAGCCCAGCTATCAAGCGAACCACGATATAGCATCTGTTGAAAACAAATAGCAAAGAAAAAATGCGTTACAGAAAATGTATAGCCGAAGTTTAACCGTCTGAAAAATGTTTTTGTTGCTGGTCAGGCGGGTGCGTTGTGTCCGGCGGGTGCTGTGTCCTACATTCTTAAAAATAGCCCATTGTGCCAAAAAAAACGGACTCTGATTTCCAACCAATTACAAAATCACGCCATCAAAAAACACCCCCAAATTTTTTTAAAAAAAATTCGAAGGTTAAACTTCGGCTAAAAAGGTATTTTGGGTGACGCATTCCCGAAGTCAGGAAATAAAGGCGGAAAAAAGGGTAAGAACAATGGCAAAAAATTATCCACTGTCGGGCGGAGCCGGCAGTGGATAATCATTATGAGAAAAAAGGGAGGATTAGTCTTTGCGGTTGTCGCGGCGTGGACGGTCGTTGCGGCGGTCATTGCCACGGTCGTTGCCGCCCTTGCGCGGACCGTTGTTGTCGCGGCGCGGCGGACGCGGCGGACGCTCCTGATAGCCTTCGGGCTTTTCTTGGAGCGCACGCATCGACAGGCGGTATTTGCCGGTTTTCTTGTCGATTTCGATAAGTTTGACGGTCACTTCGTCGCCTTCTTTCAGTCCGCTGGCTTCCATGTTCTCGAGGCGGTTCCACGAGATTTCGGATATGTGGAGCAGACCGTCGCGGTTGGGCATAAACTGCACGAATGCGCCAAATTCGAGGATTGACTGCACGGTGCCGGTATATATCTTGCCTTCTTCGGGAAGTTCGATTATGGCATTGATCATTTCGAGGGCCTTTTCGATGGAGTCCTTGTTGGCTGCGGCCACTTCGATGTGACCCACACCGTCGATTTCGTCGATCGAGACCGTGGCGCCGCTCTCTTCCTGAATGCCTTGGATCACCTTGCCGCCTGTGCCGATGACAGCGCCGATCATATCCTTCGGGATGTCGAGGGTGACGATGCGCGGCACGTGGGGCTTGTAGTCTTCACGCGGTTCGGGGATTGTGCTGTTGATGATTCCGAGGATGTGCATACGTCCTTCGCGGGCTTGGTTGAGCGCCTTTTCAAGGATTTCGTAGGAAAGGCCGTCGCACTTGATGTCCATTTGTGTGGCGGTGATGCCTTTTTCGGTTCCGGTCACCTTGAAGTCCATGTCGCCGAGGTGGTCCTCGTCGCCGAGGATGTCGGAGAGGACGGCGTATTTGTCGCTTTCAGTGTCGGTGATAAGACCCATGGCGATGCCGCTGACGGGGCGTTTCATCTTCACACCTGCGTCGAGCAGGCAGAGAGTGCCGGCGCAGACAGTAGCCATCGACGACGAACCGTTCGATTCGAGGATGTCGCTGACAATGCGGCAAGTGTAGGGGAAATCTTCGGGGAACATACGCTTGAGGGCGCGGTAGGCGAGATTTCCGTGACCGATTTCACGGCGACCCACGCCGCGGACGGGCTTGGCTTCGCCTGTGGAGAACGGCGGGAAGTTGTAGTGGAGGAGGAAGCGTTCGGAACCTTGGTCGAGCACTTCGTCAACGATTTTCTCATCGAGTTTGGTGCCGAGGGTGCAAGTGGCGAGCGACTGTGTTTCGCCGCGGGTGAACACTGCCGAGCCGTGAGGGCCGGGGAGATAGTCGGTCTCGCACCAGATGGGGCGAATTTCGGTGGTCTTGCGGCCGTCGAGGCGGATGCCCTCGTCGAGGATGCAACGGCGCACGGCTTCGCGCTCCACATCGTGGTAGTAGCGCTTGACGAGCGGCTCTTTTTCTTCGCGTTCCTCTTCGGGGATGGATTCGATATATTCTTCGCAAATCTTGTCGAAGTTGTCCTGACGCCAGTGCTTGTCGGCGCAGCCGGCCTTTGCGATAGCGTAGGCCTTGTCGTAGCATTTCTCGCGGACATCCTTGCGGAGGTCTTCGTCGTTGACTTCGTGGCAATATTCGCGTTTTTCGGTTTTGCCTGCTTCTTTTTCAAGTTCTTTTTGGATGAGGCAGTGGCTCTTGATGGCTTCGTGTGCCACCTTGAGGGCTTCGAGAAGTTCGGCTTCGCTCACTTCGTTCATTTCGCCTTCCACCATCATAATGTTTTCGTAGGTTGCGCCCACCATCAGTTCGATGTCGGCGTTTTCAACCTGCGCGAAAGTGGGGTCGATTACCCATTCGCCATCGACGCGGGCTACTCGCACTTCAGAGATTGGGCCGTTGAAAGGAACGTCGCTGACGGCGAGAGCCGCCGATGCTGCCAAGCCGGCGAGAGCGTCGGGCATATCGACGCCGTCGGCCGAGTACATCGTGATGTTCACGAAAGTGTCGGCATGATAATTGTCGGGGAACAGCGGACGGAGCACACGGTCGACGAGGCGAGCCGTGAGGATTTCGTAGTTAGACGCGCGGCCTTCCCTCTTGAGGAAGCCGCCCGGGAAACGACCGTTCGACGAGAATTTTTCTTTGTACTCAACTTGGAGGGGCATGAAGTCCACTCCTTCACCGGCTTCTTTAGCCGAGACCACTGTGGCGAGCAACATCGTGTTGCCCAGTCTGATTTCTACCGCTCCATCAGCCTGCTTGGCCAGCTTGCCTGTTTCGAGTGTGATTTCACGTCCGTCGGGCAGGGTGATGGTTTTTTTGATTGGATTCATAAAATAACGTTATTTTCTTGTCTTCTAAAAATTTTCGCAAAGATAGTAAAATTTTCCCACCCATCGGCATTAACAAGCCCATTTTTTGCGCTTGGGAAGTCGATTACCTCTTTTTT
>CADBML010000043.1 GCA_902795825.1 uncultured Bacteroidales bacterium | reverse complement strand
TTTGAACGGGGAATTTATAGAAAGCCCCGAGGGGATTTCTATAAATTGCCTTTCAGGAAATTCAGAGAGAATATTTGGAAGACACTTGGCAGGAAAGAGGGAGCAATGCGGGCATTGTGACCGAGCGACTGTCAAGTAGATTCGAATATAATCCTGAATTTACGAAAGAGTTCATTGTCGTTACTGTTTATTTTGAAATCATTTGAACGTGGAATTTATAGAAAGCCCCTATAAAGTAATGCTCTGTAACGTTTAGTATGAGTACGCAGTTTTTTTATTCTTAACCACTCCTGATTGACTACCCCTCCGGCTCCACGAGCCGAACGCAGAACGTCAAGCTTGCTTGACTTATGATGAGGCGATGCCGAATAGGTGCGAAGCAAAACCTGTCACAAAGTGACTGAGGGGTAGGCGATTAGAAAATTGCATTCTCTTACATAACACAAGTAATCACAATTATATTTGAATTAATACCTTTTACCAGCATGATTCGTTACAGAACCTAAAGTGATGAGCTATCATTTTACGATGAGCTTCGAAGAGACGGTGCCTGAGGCGGTTTCAGCCTTCACAAGATAAACACCGGCCGAGAGACCTTTAATATCTACGATGACATTCGCCGCTTGAGCGTTGCCCTCGGCGCGTGCCACTTCAGCTCCGGCGAGGCTGTAAACCTTAACAGCCTTAACCGCAGTGGAGGCAGCAACGGTGAAACATCCGTCGGAAGCCGGATTCGGATAAATCCTGACGCCGCCGTTGTCGGAGCCTACGGCCTCGACCGATGAGTCGTAATTGTCGTAGTATGCTGTCACGTCGTAGAGGTTGATTGTCTGATCTCCCTTGTTGGATGAGGAGCTGACAATATTAAACTTGACTGCATGAACCGACAGCGGATAGATAATCAGGTCGGCAGGGTCGCCGACAAGCGAAATCGGCAGTTCAACCTCGTAGTCGGTGTTGGGAAGGAAGTGGACCGATGTGTCGTTAGCGTCGGCGTAGATTTTCTTCATCGAGGTGCGGTCGTTGCCGTTCTCGCGGTAGTCAACCTCAAGGAATGAAAGCTCGACCGACGAATTGAAGTGCAAAGTGACGCGGTCGGGCAGGCTGTAAAGGGTAAGAACGTCGTTGGCCTGAATGTAAGGCGAACGGGGCGAGCCATAAGTGAAGGTGATGACTCCGTTGTTGATGGCTGCGTTAGTGATGCCGCTGACAGCCTTCACCGAGGTGCCGAAAACGTGGGTCATTTGCGCCGACTTCGACACTTCGACTTTCACGTCGGTTTCATCGACGAATTTGCCGATTGTGCCGGTCACTTTTGTCGTACCCTCTTTAAGACCGCGGAGCACGCCATTCTCGTCGATGCTGGCCACTGTCGGGTCTTCGACGGTCCAAGAGATGGCCGCAGGGTCGTAGGTGAACACTTCCATGCCGACGGTGGCAGTCACTTCCATAGGATACTGACGGTAAACATCGGTGAGGATTTGCGGCTTGATGCGAATTTGAAGCTGGGCATCGGTGATGGTGAGCGGCTTTGTCACGCTCACTCCGTTGAGAGTGGCGGTCAGGTTGGCGGTCATCGGGTCGCCGTTGGCGGTGAAATTGGAGCCGTCGCAAGTGCCGAGAGCCGGGTCGCACGAGAG
Source organism: uncultured Bacteroidales bacterium (assembly GCA_902795825.1). Classification (GTDB taxonomy): domain Bacteria; phylum Bacteroidota; class Bacteroidia; order Bacteroidales; family Muribaculaceae; genus RUG14106. The sequence continues at coordinate 1,766 of CADBML010000043.1, read as the reverse complement.
TGTGTAGCCCTTCACGTCTTTATCGATGAGGTCGCCATACTGGTTGTAACCCAAAATTGTAGGCGAGAATGTGGAGTAAGGCGGGCAGGTAAGATCGACAGCGTCGAACTCAAGGCGTGCGATTTGGTTGTCCTCGGGAGCTATCGAATAGAGAAACCATCCGTTGGCCACTGCTCGGGGCGAACTTTCGGTGGTCTTATTGACGATTTTGCGATCCACGAGCATTTGGGCTGAGCCGCCGGCGTCCATGCTCGATAAGTTCGAAACGCCGTAATGCTTTGCGATCCAGCACATATCGTTCGTGTTGCAGCCTTTCGACTGGCCATAAACGGGGTCGGTCGATTTGTCGATGACAATGACGTATAGGGTTTTTCCGTCGGCCGACGCACCGTAGGCGCAACGCGAATAAATCTGCGAGTTATACGACTCGTTGAAGTTGCGGTAGTTGCGTTCGCCGTCTTCCATGACGAAGGCATTACCGCAGATAAGCTGCTCGAGTTCAGGAATTTCCTTCGGAGAATAATCAGAGTTGTTGAAAGTGTACCATGCGTAATAAACCGACACTTGGTCGCCGACGGCAAGTTTGGCGAGGTTGGTGCCAGCCGTGCCGAAGCCGACGATGGCGAGGTCGTAAGAGCCGAGGGTGCCGCGGCCTGCGTTGGTGCGAACTTCCTGCACCGTGCATGTCATCGGGCGGCCGGCGAGCCAGCGTTGCCCTTCGTTGATGGTGAGCATAACCTCGGTGGAGTTGCTGTCCTCAAGCACACGGAAATGTTGCTGTCCGCCTTCGCCTGTGTACTGCTCTGCCGGCTGGAATTTCTTCGTCGTGCCGTAGAACGAGTTGTAAATGACATACTCGTTTTCGCGGTGATACTTGTTGGCTTGGTAGATTTCACATGAGCCGATTTTGTCGGAAGAAATGATGCCTCCGAATCTCAGACGGTTGATGTAGAGCTTTTTGTCAATGGAGATACCGACGGAACCGATACGCTTGGGCGAATTGCCGTTCTCGGTAGCCTCCCACTGGTCGGAGAAGTTGTTGGTTTCGGTGATGATTTTGCCATCCTTCATCGAGCCGGCGAAGGGCACGCCTGTGATGAGGTCGGCAAATGGATATTGCGAACTGACGCACCAGAAGTTGCCGTTAGCGCCGCCAATCACATTGTGGCCCGCACGCGACTGACGGTTGGCCGCCGTGACGAGCGACTCTGTCTTTGTGAGGAAATCCTGACCGGTAGTGGTCTCCACACGGTTGTAGGGATTGTTAAGGTCCATTATCAGCATATTGACATTCAGCGGATATTCCGGCAGACGGAGGCGCAAGTAATGGATGCCAGGACCCACGTCGCGCGAAATGAGGGTGTCGAGCTGATATTCTTTCGGAGTGCCATCGTTGTCTTGCCATCCTGAGCTGGATGTCGAAGTGTTGGGCACAATGGTGATTTTCCCGGCGAAAACCGATGTGACGGTAAGCGCCGCTAATGCAACAAGTAAAAGTTTCTTCATGATATAACGCGTTAATAATTTTATTTTCAAGATATTAGCCAAAAAAGTCAAGGACTCCCGACTTAGTTGTGACAAATAAACACACAAATGTAGTGATTTTTTTCAACTTTGGCAATCTTTTTTCGCCATTTTTCTGTTCTGACACATTGGAAATGGATTTGGAATTGGAAATGGAATTTATAGAAACACTGTCTCTTCGCATCGGAGATGCAATTACATCGAAAATGTAAATAATCAGCAAAAGTGTTTTCATTGTTTTT
>CADBML010000042.1 GCA_902795825.1 uncultured Bacteroidales bacterium | reverse complement strand
CCTCGGCAGCCAGGAGGCTCGACTGTGATGACAGATGACCTAATCAACCTGCACCACAAGATAATTGGAGCGGCCCCAGAACTGACTGGTATTTCTAATATTCAGAATCTTCGTGCCGTCGGCGTTCTCCGAAATTTCGTAGGAGCTTTCTGGATGGTTTGTTAGCACCTTAGCCTTGTTGGAATGGAGGTTAATGGTGTGGAGACGGCGCTTGTCGGAAGTAGTGAAATAGCTTTGATCGAAATCGCCCTGCATAATTTTCGTTTTGCGGAGGAAGCCGCCTTCCACGATTTTATGTTTCTTGAGTTCCTTCGAAGTGCCGATCACATAGTAGCAAGTGTTCATCTCGTTGGCGATTGCCACGTTCTGCTCCTCGACAGCGGCTTTTTCCTGACGGACGGTGCTGACTGTGGTGTTGAGTGAATCCACCTTATTGTCAAGACGCGCGATTTGACGGTTGGCTTGGTCGAGTTGAGCGCGAAGCGATGTGATTGTTTCTTCTTGTTCTTCGATTTCTTTTTTCAGATTCTCGATAGTCTTCTGAAGGGTTTGGTTGAGGTTGTTCGACTTGGCCAGTTTGCTTTCGAGCGTGGCGATTTTTTCACGGCGAAGCTTGAGCTCTTCTTGAATCGACTGGATGTCGGCCTTCATCTGCTCTTTCTGCGAAGGGGTTTCGCCTCCGACAGCGGCATTCGTGCTAGCCACTTTTTCGAGGTATTTGATTTGGTTCATACCATCGGAAATTTCATTGATAAGTGCGAACAGGCTGTCTTGGTAAGCGAGAGTGGTGCGAATTGAATCGCGAAGGGTCTGATTTTCGGCCTGTTGATTGGCCGCGTCGTTTGTGTTTGTTTGGTCGCAAGCGGTAAAAGCCACCGAAGCAGCCGCAGCAAACAGAATGATAAGAATCTTTTTCATTTCAAAAAAATTAACAGTTATTTATTCTTTATATTTGTTTTTGTGTTGAGTTTTTTCGGCACGGCATCCGCCCACGACGATGACAATTTCACCCTTCGGTGGATTTTGCGCGAAGAAAGAGGCCAGTTCGGCGAGAGTGCCCCAGTGGGTCGTGTCGTGGATTTTTGAAATCTCGCGCGACACTGAGGCCTGACGTTCGTCGCCGCACACCTCGGCCAGATCGGAAAGAGTCCTTGCGAGTCGAAGAGGTGACTCATAGATGACGAAAGTGACGGGAAGCGCCGCTAATTCGGCAAGGCGTGTCGCCCTCCCCTTTTTGGGCGGCAGAAAGCCCTCGAAGAAGAAACGGTCGCACGGCAGGCCGGAGTTCACCAAAGCCGGCACAAATGCCGTGGCTCCGGGAAGTGTTTCCACCGTAATCGAATGTTCCCTACATTCGCGGACGAGAAGAAAACCCGGGTCAGAAATCGCTGGCGTACCGGCGTCGGAGATAAGAGCCACCGTTTCGCCCGCCTCCAATCGGGCTATGATGCCGCCGGAGGTGCCGTGTTCGTTGAATTTGTGGTGGCTCTGCATAGGCGTGGAAATGCCGAAATGGCGCATAACCACTGCGCTTGTGCGGGTGTCCTCGGCGAGAATAAGGTCGGCCGAGCGAAGCACCTCGACGGCGCGGGGGGTCATATCGCCGAGATTTCCTACCGGTGTAGGCACTATGTAGAGTTTACCGCTCATAGATTCGTTTCTTTTCCATATTGAGAGGTTTCACTTTCCGCTGTGGGAAAAGTTTCGAGGAGAAAACGTCCGATTGCTGCTTTCAAGTTGGCGCGCGCCCCGTTGAAGTTATTCACCATCACCACCACAATGTGCGTTGGCCTGTTGTTTTCGTCAATCTTATAACCCGCATAGCATTGGACTCCACGCATACTGCCCGACTTGAGTGCCAACTTGCCTTGAAGCGGCGTGTCCTTAAGCAGGCTTTTGAGAGTGCCCTCCACACCGGCACGAGCGAAGAGCGCCACATATCGTTCGGCAAATGGCGAACGGGCCATATATGTCAGCATCTCTGTTTCAAAGCGAGGGGTAAGCTTGTTGGTGCGCGCAAGCCCGCTGCCATCGTGGATCGTGATGCTTTCAGTGGCAACACCGAGGCTATCCCACATGGCAATCTCGCGGAGGGCCGACGCCTCGACCGACGCCTCTTCGAGCGAGTCAAGAGGCTGAGCGCGAAGCATTCCTTCGGCAAACATATTGTCGCTGCGAACCATCAGACTGTGCATAATGTCGTCGATAAGCGGCGAATAATGAACGTAGGTTGCCGCCACTTTGGAGGTTTTTTTGTCGTCTCCGCCCAAAGCAATTCCCTCCGCTTTTAGTTTCGATTTAAGCTCCGAAATAAACAGCCTCGACGGGTCGGGGTTGGCGCAGTTGTAGGTGCGGGTGGCGTATGGTGCGGCTGCCGTACCCTTGAGATAGAAATCGCATGAACCGTCGGCTCGTGTCAGGCTCGCATTGTTGCGCTTCCCTTTTTTGAGTTGATTATAAACGTGGATGTAATCGAGGTTGGGCTTAGAGGAGAAGCCCTTGCCCACCGTCAGCACAAAAGCGTTGTCGCGGTAGTTAAGCGGGAAATGCCCTGTGCCATAATCCCACGGCAGGTCCTCCAAAAGCCAATATTGTGAAACTCCTCCGTCGTCATAGACAGAGTAATCTACAATAATCTTACCTGATATTTCATTGATGCCGCGAGCCTTAACGAACGCCGCTATGGAATCGACAAAGCCCGCATTGTCAGGAAAATGACGCGACTCAAGCGTCGGGTCGCCAGAGGCCTTGACCACGATGTTGCCATCAAGAGTGTTTTTTTTGATTTTACCGGTAAGCAGAACTTTTGTGCCGAACTTAAAGTCGGCAGGCAACGACAGCATGGCCGATGCCGTGGTGACGCTTTTCATCACCGAAGCCGGGGTTAACAATTTGTCGTAGTTGTAAGCGATGAGCAAGCTGTCTGTGTCGAGATCCTTTACCACGAGGCCCACAGTGGCGGAGCGCACTGTCGATGACGACAACAGCGACTGTGCCGATGCCGACAATGTCAGCATCGCCACAAGCACTAACGCATATACGCTACGAAAAACACGAAATTTTATCGTCATTTCATTATTTTTCCACGAAGTTAGTAAGTTTTTTATTGAAATGCCACATATCTTCATTAAAAAAACTAAATAAGGTGCGAAAATCCCACTTTTTTTAGTAATTTCGCAGTCTAAACATTGATTTATGATTTTAAAAACCCGCGACAGGCTCATTGAAGTGGCACGGCAGGTCTTCAGCCGAAAAGGCGTCGATAAGACAACCATGAACGACATTGCCGCCGCTGCGCAAAAGAGCCGACGAACTATTTACACGTATTTCCGCTCCAAAAAAGAAATTTACCGTGCGGTGATAGAAACCGAATGTGAGGAAATTCTTATCCAACTACGCTCCGTGGTGGAAAATCCGTCGCTCGGCCCCACCGATAAAATGCGGCAATTCATCAGCATTTCAATCGATAACCTCGAGACCAATATGTCGGCCGACCCGAAGTCGGACAAATTCGACAACGACCTTGAGAGAATCGAACGCATACGACGCACCACAATCCAGATCAAAGAGGAAATGCTTCGGTCGATTGTGATTGAGGGCGTCAGGCAGGGAGTGTTCGACGTGAATCTTTCGCGTCATGTCCTCACTGCAATGATTCTTATTATCCGCGGGCTCGAAGCCGCCACCTTCCGAGGAAACAAGGTGAGCAAAAACATCCTCAAGGACCACCTTTCTCAATTCGTCATCAATTACTTAACAAATAACCCGAATTCAAATGGAACTACTTGAAGGGAAAACAGCCCTAATCACTGGTGCCGCACGCGGAATCGGAAAGGCCATAGCCCTCCGCTTTGCCGCTGAAGGCGCAAACATCGCTTTCACCGACCTCGTCATCGACGAAACCGGCAAGCTGACCGAAACAGAAATCGCCGAATGTGGCGTGAAAGCCAAAGGTTATGCCTCAAACGCCGCCGACTTCGGACAGACGCAAGAGGTGGTGAAACAAGTTATCGCCGACTTCGGCTCCATCGACATCCTCGTAAATAACGCAGGAATAACCAAGGACAAACTCATGCTCAGAATGACCGAACAGGATTGGGATGCCGTTCTGAACGTCAATCTCAAGTCGGCGTTCAACTTCATCAATGCCGTCCTCCCCACTATGATGCGCCAACGTGGCGGAAGCATTATTAATATGTCGTCGGTGGTGGGCGTTCACGGCAATGCCGGACAAGCCAACTATTCGGCTTCGAAAGCCGGACTCATTGCCCTCGCAAAGTCGGTGGCTCAAGAAGTGGGGTCGCGTGGCATCCGCGCCAACGCCATTGCCCCCGGATTTATCGACACCGCCATGACTGCCGTCATCCCGGAAGACATGCGCAAAGAATGGGTCAACCGAATCCCGCTACGCCGTGCCGGCTCGGTCGACGACATCGCAAACGTGGCCACTTTCCTCGCTTCCGACATGTCGGCCTACGTCACCGGACAGGTGATTCAAATCGACGGCGGAATGAATATGTGATTCTATTTCACATATCATCACAGCTTGCCGAACTTTACTGTGCAAAATTCCAATCGCTTACTGACGACAGATTCACAGTAGCTTCCTCAGTAGCTTCCACGCTTAGGCCGCACAAAAATGTGCGGCTTTTGTTTGCGTAATTCACGGAAAATCGTTAACTTTGCGGTCGCTTTTTAAGCATCCCGTGTGATGGGAAATTAGGAGCATTTATTTTCACTTAATTTTTAGTAACACAAAACAAACAAAATGAAAATTTTCCAACTCTCAGCAGAGCCTCGTACGGCTCTCGGCAAAAAAGCCACCAAAGCTCTCCGTCAGCAAAACCTTATTCCCGTTGTTCTCAACGGCAGCAAAATCGTCGATGACCCCGACAAAGCCGAACTCAAGGAAGGCCAAAAATGCGTAGTTATCGGTAACGGCAAAGGACTTATCACCACCGACCTCACCGTCAAGGCTGAGGATGTGCGTAAGCTCGTTTACACCCCCGATATTTTCGCCATCGAACTCAACATCAAAGGCGAAATGAAAATGGCTGTCCTCAAGGATATCCAATTCCACCCCGTCACCGACGCCATTCTCCACATCGACCTCCTCGAAGTCTATCCCGACAAGCCCGTCGTGATGCAGGTGCCCGTCCAGCTCGAAGGTCACGCCGAAGGTGTGAAAGCCGGTGGTAAGCTCAATCTCATGATGAAGAAAATCAAAGTCAAAGCTCCTTACACCGACATCCCCGAGCGCGTTGTCATCAACGTCGACAACCTCACCCTCGGCAAGTCGCTCCAGATTGGCGAGCTCAACTTTGAAGGTCTCGAGCTTGTCAACGCCAAGAACGCCGTCGTTTGCTCAGTACAACTGACACGCGCCGCTCGCGGTCAACAGGCTGCCGCTGAAGCTCCTGCTGAATAATCTACGTTTGGATTATGAAGTATCTTGTTGTCGGACTGGGTAACATCGGTAGCGAATACCATAACACTCGCCACAACATCGGATTTAGAATATTGGATGCCTTTGCCGAGGCGTCCAATATTTCTTTCTCCACCGAACGTTATGGCGACGTGGCCCATTGCCGCGTTAAGAGCGCGCAACTCACCCTCCTCAAACCTTCGACATACATGAACCTCTCAGGCAACGCCGTCGCTTTTTGGCTGCAACACGAGAAGCTCACTGTCGAAAACCTGCTCATAATCGTTGATGACATCGCCCTACCCTTCGGCGCCATTCGAATTAAGCCGCAAGGCTCCGACGCTGGCCACAACGGGCTCAAAAATATCGCCGAAATGCTACGAACCACAGCATATCCTCGGCTACGTTTCGGCATTGGCGGCGACTTCCCCCGCGGTTGCCAAATTGATTATGTCCTTGGCGACTTCTCACCGGAGGAAAACGAAGCCTTGCCTCCCCGAATTGCCCTCGCCGTCGATGCCATCAAAGCCTTCTGTCTGTCGGGAATACAATTCGCAATGAACAACTATAACAATAAATAAATCATGGCCAACGAAGAACGTGTCGATAAATGGCTTTGGGCAATGCGTGTTTTCAAAACCCGCACAATCGCCACAGAAGCTTGCAAAAAAGGTCGCGTGACAATAGCGGGAGTTGCTGTCAAGCCTTCAAGGGCAATCAAGCCCGGCGATGAAATAGCAGTGAAAAAACCGCCCATCACCTACACATTTCGTGTAAAAGCTCTGTCGGCCAACCGTCTGGGAGCGAAACTCGTGCCCGAATATCTCGAAAACATCACCCCGCCCGATCAATACGAAATTCTCGAAATGGCAAAAATCGCCGGCTTCATCGACCGCCGGAAAGGCCTCGGCCGACCGACTAAACGCGATTCCCGACAAATCAACCAGTTCGTTGAGGACGCTTTCTCCGACTTTGATTTCGATTTCGACGATTTCGACGACGACATCGACAACTTCGAAGCCGGCGAGCATTAGTTTATTGGCTCTTCGCTTGCCTATTTCGCCCATTTTCCGTAAATTTGCGGTTAGATAAAGTCAAACAACCCGATATTAAATTTTTCATTAAATGCAAACTATTGACAACTACAAATTCGCCGGCAAAAAGGCCATTGTCAGAGTAGATTTCAATGTGCCCCTCGACGAAAACGGTAACATTACCGACGACACCCGCATCCGCGGAGCTCTCCCCACCCTCAAGAAAATCCTCGCCGACGGCGGCGCCCTCATCGTCATGTCGCACATGGGCAAGCCTAAAGGCAAAGTCAATCCGAAAATGTCGCTCGCGCAAATCAAGGACGCTGTGGCAAAAGCCCTCGGCACCGATGTGAAATTCGCGCCCGACTGCGCCAAGGCTGCCGACGACGCCAAGGCCCTCAAGCCCGGTGAAGTGCTTCTCCTTGAAAACCTCCGCTTCTATCCCGAAGAGGAAGGCAAGCCTGTGGGAATCGATAAAGAAGACCCCGCCTACAACGACGCTAAAAAGGCCATGAAAGAGAGACAAAAAGCTTTCGCGAAAACTCTCGCTTCCTACGCCGACTGCTATGTCAACGACGCTTTTGGAACGGCTCACCGCCGCCACGCATCAACTGCCGTAATCGCCGACTATTTCGACGTTGAAAACAAAATGCTCGGCTACCTCATGGAAAAAGAGGTCAAAGCCGTCGATAACATCCTGACCAACATCAAACGCCCATTCACCGCAATCATGGGAGGTTCGAAAGTCTCTACAAAAATCGGCATCATCGAAAACCTTATGGACAAGGTTGACAACCTCATCCTCTGCGGCGGAATGACCTATACCTTCGCCAAGGCTCAAGGTGGCGAAGTGGGTAATTCAATCTGCGAAAACGACAAACTCGACCTCGCTCTCGACATCCTCAAAAAAGCCAAGGAAAAAGGCGTGAACCTCGTGCTCGCAACCGATGCCGTCATCGCCGACGACTTTGCCAACGATGCCAACCAGAAAGTCGTGCCTGTCAATGCCATTCCCGAAGGTTGGGAAGGCCTTGACGCTGGTCCCGAATCGCGTAAGCTCTTCGCCGAAGCCATCAAATCGGCAAAGACCATCCTTTGGAATGGCCCTGCCGGAGTGTTTGAATTCGACAACTTCACCGGAGGTTCCCGCGCAATTGCCGAAGCCGTGGTCGAAGCCACAGCAAACGGCGCATTCTCGCTCGTGGGCGGAGGCGACTCTGTGGCTTGCGTCAACAAATTCGGTTTGGCCGACAAAGTGTCGTACGTCTCCACTGGCGGCGGCGCGCTTCTCGAAGCCATCGAAGGGAAAGTGCTCCCGGGCGTAGCTGCCATCAAAGGCGAATAATCCGCCTTCCGCACCACAGCTTAACGCTTAGCAATAAAAAATCCCTGCTTTTCAGCCGGGATTTTTTGTTGTTCGTCGCCGAACGCTCTTCCTATCGGCAATCGACAGCGTAGCGCAACAAAAAAAGAAGGCCGCCCATATAGCGACCCTCTCTGGTGATCCGCCTGGGGCTCGAACCCAGGACCCCCACATTAAAAGTGTGATGCTCTACCAACTGAGCTAGCGAATCAGCCTTGTATGCCCCGAAGAAACACCGTTTCCTCAAAAGCGTTGCAAAATTACTGCTAATTTTCCACTTCGCCAAACTTTTCCCGATATTTTTTTCGCAAAAGGGCGAAATTTGCATTAAAAATGCGCATCAGCCACCAATCAGCTCGCCAAAAGCGCCCAAATCAGCGCCACATACACCAGCAACGGCACTACAACGCATATTATAACCGACGACACCACATAGTTCCACCCTATCCGGCGAAACCTCAACAGAAAATCCTGCGACTTCACAAAAGCCACGTCGCACCACTGGCGGAAACGCCCCCTCTTGGCGACGGCAATGCATGTCCACACTCCAATAAGCGCCAATGTCAACGATGGCACCGACAACCCTATTAGTTTGCCGGCCATAAGAACGGCACAAGAAGGTAATACACTATTATATTAACCTCGTTATATGTGAGATTCAGAAAACGGCCTATCATATACAGACCGCGGGCTACGATGTCGAACAGTAATTTCATCATTAACTCATTTTTTCACAACACTATTCAATAACTATACCAATTTCCGCACCGGAATCGCTTCCGGCAAACCCAGATAGGCATTGATCATTTTCGCCTATTTGTCAGTTATTACTCTATTTTTCGGTTATTGTTGATGTTTTTCGCCATAAAATTATTCAAAGTGGCAAATTATTAGTAACTTTGGAGAAATTTTATCAAAATATCACTATTAACCTCTATTTTTTTTGCAAATGAGACAGAAAATTACGTTTTTTTTGATTGCGTGTCTGTGCACACTCGTTGCCATGACAGCCGCAAAGAAAATCGGCCCCGACAAGCTGAAGGGCATCGCCCCCACAAGCCAAGTGGCCACTGTTAAGGCAAATAAAGCCGTTAAAAAATTCAAAAAATCAAAACGGGCCAAATTCCAAGCCCGAAAAGGAATCAAGGCCCTTCCGAAAGAGGAAGAAACTTGGGAATCCCTCCTCAGCGAAAACTTCAACACCCTTACCGAAGGTAGCGAAGCAGCTCCCGGCTCGTCAATTTTTGATGAAGACGGTCTTGTAATTGAGGGCCTTCTCCCCAGCAGCGACGATTGGGAAGGCTGGGCTTGCTATCAAGCCGGAGGCGAACTCTACGTCGGCACGTATGAGGCCGAAGATGAAGAAACAGGCGAGCCATTCGACGACACCGGATTCCTCACCAGTCCTTATCTCGACTTGACAGGCCTCGGCATGGGCGGCAAAGTGAAAATCTCTGTGAAAGCAAAATCCGCCGCCGCCAGCGACAAATATTATATTGTACTCGTTGACGACTTGACCGAAGAACATCAATATGTGGAAGAATCGATCACTTCGAGCTGGAAAACTATTGAAGGCGTTTTCGATGTAGCCGCCGGCGAAGATTATCTCGTTCAAATCTACGCGCTTTCAAGCCCTTGCTTCGTCGATGACTTTGAAATCTCATTCGCAGCGTCGAAAACGGCTCCCGCCGCACCGCTCGCTACAGAAGCCACCGAAATCACTTCGACAGGATTTTTGGCCAACTGGAAAGATGCTGTTGGCGCAGAGTCGTATCTCGTCAACGTATTTACCCAAGAAGCTCACGAAAGCGAAGAAGTCAACGTCAACGAAGGATTTGACGGAATCGTGCTTGTTTCAAATAAGAACATCGACGCTGAAAACTCCGTTTTCCCCGAAGGGTGGACAATCGACGTGACCACTAACGGCACTTCGCGCCATGGCTACGGCACCGCCGGCAACTTCGGCGAGGCCGCTCCTTCGCTCTGCTTCGACGCAACCGGCGACTTCATCCAGACACCAGTGGCCGCCGCTCCCATAACTAAAATCTCTTTCTGGGCTAAAGGACAGTCTGCCGACGCCACCAGTTCTGTGAAAGTCGAAGGCTACAACGGTTCAGAATGGAGTGAGCTCGGAGTCATCACCGCCGACAAGTTCAGCACCGCCGGCGTCTATAACTTCGAATTCACCGTCACCGACGTCCTCGCATTCCGCCTCTCCTACACCAAAGGCACCGGCAACGTAGCTATCGACGACGTGGCCTACACTTCAGGCGGAACAACCTACACACGCACTCCCCTCGTGACCGACCAGGCTGCGACAGCTTCACCAGCAACAATTTCCGGCATCTCGATGGTGGAAGGCACCGACTACTTCTACACCGTTCGCGCCGTCAACCAATTCGGCACTTCTCCTGAATCGAACATCGTCCGCGTTGGCGACCGTTATATCGACCCCGAAAAGCTCGACACGCCTGTGGCTCTGCCCGCAACCGAAATATCCAATGCCGGGTTCACCGCTAACTGGGAAGAAGTGCTCAGCGCTCAATACTACTCAGTCGGCGTTGGACTCAACCACAAAGCCCCTGCCGACGAGACTTATGTGATCTGCAACGAAGACTTCAGCTCACAAACTCAAGGCACAATCGACGCCCCCGCTGAAGGTAACTGGATTGACGATTTCGACCAATTCACCACTCGCCCCGATTGGATGGGCATTTCAACTTGCTATGCCGAAGGTTGCGTCGGATTCGACAACGCTGAAGAAATGTTGTTCGCTCCTTGCATCATGTCGCCCACTTACAACCTCGCAGCTAATGGCGGCAAAGTGAAAGTCAAATTCGACATCTACGCCACCGAAACAACCACCGCCACCATCGAACTTTACAATGTCACCGAAGACGAAGACGAGGATGACGAAGAAAATCTCGAAGCCCTCAGCATTAAAGCCGAAGACGACGATGAAGGAGATGACGGTGAAGATGAAGACCTTCCCCTCTGCACCAAGTCGTTCGAAGCGGGTCCGTCGTGGCAGACAGTTGAACTTGAACTCGACAACGCCACTGAAAGCTGTAACTTCCAAATTTCCGCACTTGGCGAAACCACCAAGGTGTTTATCGACAATATCACCGTGTCGAAAGACCTTAAAGCGGGCGATGCCGTCGATCTTCCCTATGCTTACTACGAGCAACTGGCTCCTTTCACAAGCATTGAAATCGCAACTCCCGACTGGGCAGAAGGCGACTCCTACAATTACTTCGTGGTTGCCCTTAAAGACGACCCCTCGGGCGAGGATTATGTTGTATCCCCGTCTTCCGAAATCATTTACGTTGAGCCTTCAGGCGTTCAGAAAATCATTGCCGACTCCGCCGCACGCGCATTCGTCAGCAACGGCATTCTCCGCATCTCCAACCCCAACGGCAAAGCCATCAACGTTTACAGCGTGAACGGCGCGCTCGTCTATAGCTCGCGTGGCGAAACCTCCGCAACGGTCACTCTCGCCGCTCGTGGCGTATATATCGTCAAGGTTGGCGACAAGGCTATTAAAGTCATCCGCTAATAAGCGAACATTCCCTACCATAAAAAGAGAGCGACCGCCAATCGGCCGCTCTCTTTTATTCCGAATAATGCCATTCGGGATTCTGCTAGTCACGGACAATTTTCCGTAGCGCTCCGTTTATCAATGAAAGCATCGGCGACACAAAAAGCATCGGAGATTCTTAATCTGGTTAACACCAAGCGGCCCATCTTTCCGAGTCGGCTTGGTGAACAGACAAGAAATAACGAAGTTATCAGCCGATTATGTTTCACGCACTCAAGTTTTTCGGGTTTTGCTTTGTCATAAGCCCAATTTTGTGTAAATTTGCTATCACAACGGTTAACAATAACAAGCCGCCACAAAGCATCATCTTTAACTTTAATATTATTATGGCATTATTTGACAAACTTATCGCGAATGCGCAGACCGACCGCCAGCGCATCGTCCTCCCTGAAAGCACCGAGCCACGCACCCTGCAAGCCGCCGACAAAATCATCGCCGACAGCGTGGCCGACATTATCCTCATCGGCGACAGCCACGAAATCCTCGCTAAAGCCGACGAACTGAATCTCGCCAACATTAAAAAGGCCATCATAGTCGATCCCACCGACGAGGCCGTTATCGAAAAATACTCCGCCCTCTTCTACGAACTTCGCAAGAGCAAAGGCATCAGCCTCTACGACGCGCGAGCAACAACAGCCAACCCGCTCTACCTCGGCTGCCTTATGATCAAAAACGGCGATGCCGACGGGCAAGTGGCTGGCGCAAGAAACGCCACTAGCAATGTGCTCCGCGCCGCCTTCCAAGTGCTTAAAACTCAAAAGGGCATCAGCGTCGTATCGGGAGCGTTCCTCATGCTTCTTCCCGAGGGTTCGCCCTACGGCACCGACAACATTCTCCTATTCGCCGACTGCGCCGTGGTGCCCGACCCCACAGCCGCCGAACTCGCCCAGATTGCCGTTTCGTCGGCTCAGACAGCACGCGACCTTGCCGGCTACGAACCCCGTGTCGCGATACTCAGCTTCTCCACCAAAGGCAGCGCCAAGCATGAGCGAGTTGATAAGGTGATTGAAGCCACCGCCATTGCCCACGAAATGGCTCCCGACCTCGCCCTTGACGGCGAGTTGCAGGCCGACGCCGCTCTCGTGCCATCGGTTGGAGCATCTAAGGCTCCCCAAAGCCCTATCGCGGGAAAAGCCAATGTGCTCGTTTTCCCGTCGCTCGAAGTTGGCAACATCGCATATAAGCTTGTGCAACGTCTTGCCGGCGTTCAGGCTGTAGGGCCCATCCTTCAGGGCATCGCCGCACCGGTCAACGACCTCTCCAGAGGTTGCTTCCCTGAAGATATTTACAAGACTATCGTAATCACCTGCAACCAAGCCATCGGTCTTAAAAAAGCAAAATAAACGTCATAACCATCAATACCCACCTCAGTATGAATATTCTCGTTTTGAATTGCGGCAGTAGCTCCGTCAAATATAAACTCATCGAAACCGACACCCGCAACGTCAAAGCCGAAGGCGGCGTGGAGAAAATCGGCATGGCCGACTCTTTTCTTAAATTCCGTCTTCCTTCGGGCGACAAAAGGGTGCTTCACCTCGACATGCCCGAACACACATCGGCCGTGCGTAATATCCTAAATCTTCTGACCGACAAAGAATACGGTTGCATTTCAAGTTTTGACGAAATCGACGCCGTGGGGCATCGCGTGGTGCACGGTGGCGAAAAATTCAACAAAAGCGTGCTTATCGACGCCGATGTCGAGCAGATGATTCGCGACTGCTACGACCTCGCCCCTCTCCACAATCCTGCAAATATGACCGGTATCGAGGCCATCAAGTCTGTGCTGCCCGACGTGCCGCAGGTGGCTGTCTTCGACACAGCATTCCACCAGACGATGCCCGACAAGGCTTATATGTACGCCTTGCCCTACGAGCTATACGAGCGTTACGGAATACGCCGCTTCGGATTCCACGGCACAAGCCACCGCTATGTGGCCTCGCGGGTGTGCGAAATGCTCGATGTCGATCCCGCAAAGCAGAAAATAATCACTTGCCACATTGGCAATGGCGGTTCGATCACGGCCATCGACGGTGGCAAAAGCGTCGATACATCAATGGGGCTGACCCCTGTCGAAGGGCTTATGATGGGAACTCGCTCAGGCGATGTCGATCCCGGCGCACTTACATTCCTTATGGACAAGGAAGGCCTCGACTCTAAAGGCATCAGCAATCTTGTGAACAAGCGCAGCGGTGTGAAAGGCGTGTCGGGAGTGTCGTCTGACATGCGCGACATCGATGCCGCCATCCGTGATGGCAACGACCGCGCACGCCTCGCATTGGAAATGTATATCCATCGGATTGTGAAATATATTGGAGCATACGCCGCCGTCCTCAACGGCGTAGATATCATCGTATTCACCGGAGGTGTCGGCGAGAATCAGGCCATGTCGCGGCAAGCCATCTGCGACAGTCTCGGTTATCTCGGCGTGAAACTCGACAGCGAAAAGAATGCCGCTATCCATGGCGAGGAAGCCGTCATTTCCTTGCCCGAATCGAAAGTCAAGGTGGTGGTGGTCCCGACCGACGAGGAATGGATGATCGCCCTCGACACTAAGGAGATTGTAGAAAAACTATAATCCAAATCCACAGTCATGCTCAGCTATATCACGTGGAACTTCAATCCCGACCTGATATCGTCGCCCATCACAATCAGATGGTACGGACTTATGTTCGCCATCGGGTTCTTCATAGGCTATCAGATTGTCAGTCGGATGTTCCGTCATGAGGGAATGCCCTCGAGATGGCTCGACTTGCTGCTTCTATGGATGGTGGGAGCCACCATCATAGGCGCCCGCCTCGGTCATGTGGTTTTCTACGAATGGGACAAATACAGCCAAAATCCCATCGAAATTCTTTACATCTGGAACGGAGGCCTCGCCAGTCATGGCGGCACGATTGCGCTTATCATCGCGATGCTCCTTTTCTCTTGGATTACTGTCAAGCGGAATCCCGTATGGATTTGCGACCGTGTGATTGTGCCGATTGCATTGGTGGCCGGACTTATCCGCCTCGGCAACCTCGCCAATTCCGAAATCTTCGGCCACGCCACAACCATGCCGTGGGGGTTCAAATTTGTCCGCTCGGCGGAGTGGGTCAACGAGTTCGCGCCCGCAGCTTGCCACCCCACACAGATTTATGAGGCTTTGTGCTATTTCGCCATATTCGCATTACTCATGTGGATGTATTGGCGACGGAATGCCGGCGAGCGTAAAGGCCTGCTCACTGGAACAGGGCTGTTCCTCATCTTTACTTCGCGATTCTTCATCGAATTTGTCAAGAACGTGCAAGTAGATTTCGAACGCAATATGACCCTCGACATGGGACAATGGCTTAGCCTCCCATTCATGGCCATCGGTCTAGCCTTGATAATCTACGCATTCGCAAGCAAACCATTCCAGCTATCTTATCCCGACAAGTTCCCCGACAAACCACAGAAATAATCCGTTCGCGTTATTTTTGTCTTTTATCCCCTCTATTGAGTTTCCGCCACTACCACAATGTGATAGCCCTCGGAATCGACAATATGGAACCAACGCAGTCCGCCCTCCTCTTTTTCGACTGTGACCGATCGCAAACTGACGGCTTGCCCATTCTCGGCGAGCCGTTTTTCATCGGGGTTAAACTCAATATGGCTTCCCGACTCTATCTCCACGATTTCGATTGTGCCGTCGGAAAATCGGTTGAAAAATGTCCCAGGGTTGTCATAGCGCAATGAAACGTAATGCGAATGATAGCGTTCGGAATTATCGGCAAGTTCGGCAGTAAAGTCGTAAGGCACATCATCGGGCGACAACACCGTAATCAAGCAACTCAGGCGCACACTCTCTCCGACAATCCGCATTTCAGTTTCGCCCGCTTTCAATGCTGTGACTGTCACTATGTTACCCATCACTTCCGCCGCCACTATCTCGGAATTGTAGAGCAACGAAAACTCGTCAAGACCCGTCACCGTCAACTGTGCCGACTGATCGATCTCAAGAGTAAGCGACTGCGGCGAAATAGAGGCCTCGACTGGTCTGCGCTGAGGTTCGTCGTTGCCACACGCCGTCATCACGACAGCCAAAAGCAGACTTATTATTATGGACCACGCCTTCATTCGACAATTCTGATTTTAAGTTTTCCACTCTTTGTAGCCGAAGAAAAGCGCAACTCATGCACACCCACACCCAATGATGCCGTTTCAACAAACGACGCTCCGACCGACCGTCCATCGACAGTCCACTTTGCGTCGGCAGGCACATAGGGCGAAATAAGGTGGATTCGCGCTTCTTTGAGAGAATAAACGGCTTTTAATGGGGTCGGCTCGTCGGGAATGTCGAATGATTCGTCGGCCTTGTCGCCCCATATATGTTCGACAATATCCGGGTAATCGACAAATGGGTTGCGATTGCCCTGAATAGCCTCCACAGCATCGTTACGGCGTGTTTCGAGAAAACTGACCGGATCTGCCCTATGCCATTTTAGCAGCAATTCGCGCGAATAGCCGTTGAGCGTCGGGAAACTGTTGTCGTCGAAGAAATTTTCGCCGAGATTGCTCCATAATTTGCAAGGATACACAACCGCCACATACATTATGGCACGCGCGAAATCGCCTTTATACTCGTCGGCAGGTTCGTAGAAGTTCACTTCCACGCCGCTCAAACTCCCTATTCCCGACCGCCAAAAGCCATTGTCGTAGGCCGCATTGGTCACGATTCCTGGAGGATACATTTTTTTGTTGCCCGGAACTTCCGAATTACATGGGATTAAGTTATACAAATCGAAATCGACACCCTCAGCCGCCGAAGCATCGGTTGCCCACCACGAGGGGTTGACAATGCAGTCGGTAAGCATCCCGACCGTCGGCGACACTCCATCGGCATTAAACAACCTACGCTCACTTGAATAGCGGTCAACCACGTGCCCATCACCATCTGCGTCGGTTGTGCGGAATGCAGCCCACACACCGCCTTCACCATACATTTGCGACAAGACACGTTCAGGACGACAATGTTCACGCACAGCCGATGCCAAAGCCCCTCCTTTTTTGCCTTGGAGCACCGTGGGAATATCTACCGACAGAGCCTGTGCAACGCCACCAAGCGCCATAAACACAAGCATTATTCCCTTTGCGATTCTGTTCATTGTAAAGCGATTTTGACGGAGGTTAACGTTTCCAGAATGTTGGCGAGAAGAGAGCCAAGATTGTGAAAATTTCCAGACGCCCGATAAGCATCAACAGGGCGAGCACCCATTTACCTGCATCGGGAATAATCTCATATCCTCCTGCGCCGTAGCCGGTTATGCCTGCTCCGAAGCCCACGTTCGTAATGCAGGAGAATGCCGAGAAAGCCGAATCAATCAAAGGCACGCCCATCGCGGTAAGCGTAAGCCCGCCAGCAATTGTCACTATAATGAACAGGAAGGTGAACGACACCACTTTGTTTGTAGTCGATGTCGGCAGCACTTTACCATTTAGGCGCACAGGAAGAACGTGATTGGGTTTTACGGCGCGCTTGATTTCATTGCGGCAATTTTTGGCAAGGCAAATTATTCGGTCAACCTTAACCGCGCCTGTCGTCGAGCCGGCGCATGCGCCGATAAACATCAGCACGAAAGTGACCGACATGGCGAAAGCGCCCCACTGGTCGTAGCCCTCGATAAGGTGACCGGTGCCCGACGCAGTCGAAACGGTGTGAAACAGGGAGTTGAAAGTCAACTTCGCTATTGAGTAGTGTGGATTGAGAAGTCCGATAGAAATGAAAGAAAGGATGAAAGCCACTACCACTATGCCGATATACGTGCGGAATGTCTCATTTTTGAAGAGGACTCGCGGGTCACGCATGACTGTCGAGCGGTAAATGAGGGTGAAATTTGTTCCCGACAGAAAAAGGAACACCGTGATTACCGTCTTGTTGTAATATCCTCCCCATGCTTCTATTCCGGCATCGCGAGTGGAAAAGCCCCCTGTCGCCATACACGAGAATGAATGGCAGATACTGTCGAAAAGACCCATTGGACCGACACAAAGAACAACGCACATCAACGCCGTCAACGTGATATACACAAGCCACAATCCTTTGGCTGTCTGACTGATCCGCGGACGCAGTCGCTCGTGGGTAATGCCCGTCACTTCGGCGTTAAACATCTGAATACCACCCGAATAATTCAACATAGGCAGAAGGGCGATTGTGAAAAGAATGATACCCATGCCGCCAATCCATTGCGTCAGACTGCGCCAAATGAGTATGCCGTGTGAAAGATTCTCAACCGTCGGGAGAACGGTGGCTCCGGTGGTAGTGAATCCGGAAATGGTCTCGAAAAATGCATTGTTGAACGACTGCGGAGTTGACGACAGAAGATAGGGAATCATTCCGAAAATGGTGAACGACAACCATGTGAAAGCCGTCAAAAGAATGCCCTCCCGCTTGCCCATGTCGGACCGCGACGGACGCACCACCATTGTCAGCAGTAAGCCAGCAACCAATGTCACCGCAAAAGTGATGAGAAATGCCCAAAAATCGTGCTCTTCGTAAACGATGGTTGTGATTAATGGAATCAGCATAAATGCCGACTCCACAAGGAGGAGAAAACCCACTATGCGGAGAAGCATCGGCAAGTTGAGCAGCGAGTTTCGTTTCGTGCGTGATATCGACATTCCTTCCTATCAACTAAAGAGTTTTTCCACTTTGCGCATCGCGCCGTTGAGATAAAACACCACAACGCTGTCGCCAGCCCTCACAAGAGTGTTGCCGGTGACAGAAATGCCTTTGCCGTCGCGGATGAGCCCAGCAATGGTGACGTCGTGTGATATGTCTAAATCCTTCACTTGCGAGCGTGTTATTCTCGCCTTTTCGTGAACCACTATTTCGGCAATTTCCGCGTCGGCCAACGACATACACTTTGCCGAAGCCACATCAGCGTCGAGCAGCAACTGATAGATGCGGCTCGATGCTATGAGCTTTTTGTTGATCACGTGGCCAACGTTGAGGTTGTCGGCTTCCGTGACGAACTGAATGTTCTCCACTTCCGCAATAGTTTTCTTCACGCCATAATCCTTGACGGTCAAGCAAGCGAGTATATTGGCCTCGGAATTGTTCGACAAGGCAATGAAGGCGTCGGTGTCATCTATGCCCTCTTCGAGGAGAAACTCGATGTCGCGTCCGTTGCCCTTTACGATTTGACAGTCAGGACACAGTTCCGTCAATTTTTCGCAACGTTGCTGGTCTTTTTCGATTATCTTTATCGAGAACTCGTCAGGGTCGGCCTCCTTTGCCACTTGAACGGCGATTTTATTTCCTCCCATAATGATGACATCGTGGATGTGGTTGACGGCCTTTCCGCATAGATTGATGAGATTGTCAACCTTGTCGGCCGTAGTGGAAAAATACAGGATGTCGTCGGGCTGGATTGTGTCGTCGCCGCGGGGGATTATGGTTTCGTGGTGACGTTTGATGGCCGAAATGTTGTAAGAGCGTTCAGCGCTGCCAAAATCGCGCAACTTCATATTGGCTACCGGCGCATTTTCGCGTATTTTAACGCCTACAATCACAATTTCGCCATCATGAATCTCAAACCGGTTGCGAGCCCACGGGTAGCGCATTGCCGAGATAATTTCTTGGGCGGCAAGATATTCGGGATAAATACGTTGGTCGATGCCCAGCGATTGGAAATATTCGTCGTTCTCCGGAAGAATATATTCATAAGTATCGACGCGGGCCACTGTGCGCCGTGCGCCGAGTTTGTGCGCCATCGAGCAAGCCACGATGTTGTCGGTCTCGGATGTAGTGACGGCAATAAACAAGTCTGCCGCTCCGGCCTTGGCCGTTTTCAACGAGGCGAACGATGTGGGATTTCCCTCGGCCGTCATAAGGTTATACTTCTCTTCGATGACCATAAGGCTATCGACATCTTTGTCGAGAAGCGTCACCTCCTGAGATTCGTTCGATAGAAGCTTCGCCAGATGGGAACCAACTTCGCCAGCGCCGGCAATGAGAATTTTCATTTCTGTGCGATTTTGATTGTTTCGATAATTGTCTTCGCTAAAGAATCGGCGTCAAGGCCGTTGAGTGAATAGAGTTGCGACGGTGTGCCGTGTGGCGGAAATTTGTCATCTATGCCCAACCTGACCACACGCTGTCCGCTGCCGGAGAGATATTCTGCCACCGCGCTTCCGAAACCGCCATCGACGATTCCATCCTCCACGGTTATCACGTCGCATCGCTTTTGCCTGACTTCCTCAAGGATACGGGTGTCGATGGGCTTCACGAATATCATATCGTAGTGAGCGGCTTTTATGCCCTGCCGTCCGACTATTTCGAGAGCTTTCTCCACGTTGCCGCGCATGGTGCCTACCGACAGAATGGCGATGTCGTCGCCGTCGGCAAGCTTTTGCCCGCGCCCAATCTCCACGGGGGTCATCTCGTTTTTCCAGTCGGCAATGCTGCCTTTTCCACGGGGATAGCGGATGGCGAAAGGCCCGTGGTTGTCGGCTTGGGCCGTGAAGAGAAGATTGCGCAACTGGTGCTCGTCGCTTGGGGCAGCGAGAATCATCCCGGGAATCGAGCGCAAATACGCCAAATCGAAAAGCCCGTGATGGGTGGCTCCGTCCTCCCCCACTATTCCTGCGCGGTCGATACAGAACGTGACAGGGAGGCGCTGGATGGCCACGTCGTGGATAATGTGGTCGTAGCCGCGTTGGAGAAACGTCGAATAGATCGCCACGAAGGGCCGCAAACCCTCGCGTGCGAGTCCGCCTGCGAATGTCACAGCATGCCCTTCTGAAATGCCAACGTCGAAAACACGCTTGGGAAACGCCGCCTGCATAAGGCACATCGATGTTCCGGTCGGCATGGCGGCAGTGATGCCCACGATTTTGGGGTTCTTGTCGGCAAGCTCGACAAGCGTGCGGCCAAAAACGTCCTGGAACTTCAACGGACCGGCCTCGGCGGCTCCGGCGGCTTTGACTTTGCCT
>CADBML010000041.1 GCA_902795825.1 uncultured Bacteroidales bacterium | reverse complement strand
AAATTTTTTCATCGTATTTTGTTGTTTTTGTGCCGCTTACCCCCGACGGCGGCGATTAAAGATAAAGAAAGCGCAGGGGCTTTTGTCAGTTTATTTGTTTGAAGGTATCGGCAGAGACCTCTCTCGAAATAAACAGCCCACCCCCTACGCTCTGCCGAAATATCTCGACCCCCTTGCGCGGGGGCGGATATACGCAAGCATACGGAGCGTTGTTGCTGTTCGCGACTTTCGAGAATAAAAATTTGCCGATTTTTCAAACAAAGTCAACGAACAAAACGCTTCCGTTTTGTTAAATATGTCTTTTGGAGATAAGCCCGAATCAGGGCTTTGATAGGACTCTACCAATCTCCAACCGCAAAGTTAAGAAAAAATTCCAATAATGCAAAATGCAAAATGCATAATTGGCAAAGGTTTTGATGCCTTTGGCATCGTGCACCGCTTTTCTAGCGACATACACTTCAAAACTTTGCCGAGCCACTTCGTGGGTTGGGCTTCGCGACGGTAAAGAAAAGACAAAAGAAAAGACAAAAGAACATAATGGCAATGCATAATAGGGCTTCGCGACGGAAAAGAGAAGACATAGGAACATAAGAACAGGTTTTCAATGCAAAATGCACAATGAAAAATGAGGAATGAGGAATTGCGGCACTGGCTTCGCAACGATATTGTATTTTTACATGTATTTTCAATAATTATCCATTAATTATAATTTGTGATTAATTCATGGAAATTTACGTTTAAATATGCTCCTTCACTTGTTGTTTTGGAGATGCATATTTGATGTTTAGTGACGGGAATGGAATGTTTCCTGGCAGAATAACGTCAAATTTGCCGTATCGTTTTTTGAAAAAAGCCGGACTCTGACGAGTCCGGCTTTGCTGTTATACGGAAGCTTTCTGGGCTATTTGCCTTAGGCAAGACTCAGCATCACATAACCACTTTCGATGTGTGGCGCGTGCCGTCGCTATACTTCTCGGTCTTTATCACAACCGAACCCTTATTCGGTTGAGTGATTTTTCGCCCTAACAAATCGTAGTAAGCCGTATCGACCACTTTAGCGCCGCTATCATTAACGACCTCAACGCCCGATGGGTCGCCCTGCTCCACAATAATCTTATCGTTAGCTATGGCGCCATTCGATATTTTGCGGATGGATATTTCTGCCTTTCGGTAGCCGATCTCTTCGGGAAGCTCATCGGCGTAAAGTTTTATCGTCGTCGTTTTATTCTCAAATCGCTTGTCATATTCAAGCTGAGGAGTAAGCCAGTCGGGCACATCGTCAAGCTCGTAATTGCCGGGCATAATTACCGGCGAAAGGAATTTTGGCGAAAGATTCTGTTGGTTCAATGCATAGCCGCCTTCAGTAGGCGCGGTAAGCACATTATAGTCGTTGGAAGTGATAAGCGACATCGGCTCCAACATACCATTAAGCCAAATGACCACATTATAGCAATAGCGAATCCCATTGTCTTTCTCGCCGGAAGTATATATGCGTACCGACGAGTTTTCTTCCGGAATAGTATAGGTCGGCTCAAGGATGTCGAAATCCGGATTGTCGTTAGTCCGGCTACCCAAGTCGTTCATCGCAAGCCCCACGTCAACACCAGGCGAGTTAAAGCCAAGAATAACCACTGCGTAGGGCTTATTAATCATCACAGCCCCCGACTGGACTGGCACAAATTCGAGCGTCAACGGGCGGTAAGTCAATGACGACCCCTTAATAAGCCGCGAAGTGCCATATGTAATATTTGACGGACGGCACCTGAGCGTTCCAATAAGCTCGTCGAGATTACCCTCTTCGTCCAAAGAGAATATTCTCGATTCGAGATAGTAGCCTGAATGAATGGCAAGGCTGTCGGCGTTAGTAGTAATAGCAGGAGCCTTGATGCTCGACAGCATTAACGGAGTAGCCGGCTCGTCCATATATTGAATAAGCGAGGCGTGGGTATATGTTTTCCCGCCGACCACCGAACTGCCAGTGCCGAAAATATAACTGCCGCCGGTAAACATGGAGTAATATCCACCAGTGAGCGACATATCGAAATAGGCCAAATTCTGCACTTCCGAATTAATCACAACACCATTCGTATAGTTGGAGTTATTGCCATCGCCAAGCGCGAAAGTGTCGGCTCCCAATTTGAGGTAGGGAAATCTGAACAGCCTGTCGGGATCGTCGGGAATGGCATAATTTGTCGTGAAGTTGTAGTCGTAGTCGGCCGTCTGCGGCTCTCCATCTTTATACCACACTGTCGCACGCTTGCTTTTGCTGGCATTTCGGAATGTCATGTCGGCAAGAGGCGGCACAAGGAGATACGTCACCTGCGAGGTGGGATAATAAAACGTTCCGACAGGACGATTGTAATACACACCCGTGCTGACCGATTTGGGCGCTCGTTGTTGAATATTGCCGATATTACGGCACGTCATGGCTGGCTCGCCCACAGAAAGAATTCTTCCTTTCTCTAATTCAGGGATGGGCTTGAATGTCTGAGCCGACATAACTGCTGCCGTAGCAGCAAGAGCGATGAGGAGAAATGGCTTTTTCATCATATTCTTAATATTACGAAAATTATATTGGATTTCTTTTTTGAACGGGGATTTAGAGAAAACCTCTTAAATGTGCTAACGTGTTTTTGATAATCGTGCAGTGACGCGATGATTCAGCCTCGGCATAATCCACGAAGAGCATTGCGGAGCGCGAAAAAGCGTCGTCGCGGGCGGAGTCAGCAATCAGCAGTCGCGACATAACCAATAGCGCCGACATTTCAACGAGGTTTCGGGCGACAGAATCTTTCGCCAATGGGTTTTCCGACGAATTTACAGTTTCTATCACGGCAGTGAAATCCGAAGCCAATGCGTCAATCCGACGTTGAAGCGCGGCGTGCTCTTCGGTAAGATCCTGAAGGGCAAGATCACCGATGATTTTGGAATAACTGCCGTTGAGGACATATCTGATGGCGGCCACAACCTGAAGTTGCGACGTACCCTCGTAAATCGACGTGATTCGGGCATCGCGATAAAGACGCTCGCAGGCATACTCCTTCATAAAACCGGAGCCTCCGTGCACTTGGATGCAGTCGTATGCGTTTTGGTTGGCAAATTCGCTACCCATCATTTTTGCCAAAGGCGTCAAAGCGTCGGCTATGCGTGAAGCCGACTTCATTTCCGTCCGTTCTTCGGGTGTCAACGGCCGCTCCTTCGCCACATCCTCAAGGAGTTTGTATGTATCGACGTAACGCGCTGTAGCATAAAGCAATGTCCGCGATGCATCGAGCTTGATTTTTATATTGTCGAGCATTTGGCCGACGGCAGGAAATTCAACAATAGGCTTGCCGAATTGTCGGCGGCTGTTGGCGTAATCCACGGCCTCACGATAGCAGGCTTCTGAAATACCCACTGATTGTCCGGCGATTCCCAACCTTGCACCATTCATCAACGACATCACATACTTGATAAGGCCCAGGCGGCGTGAACCGCAAAGTTGCGCCTTCGCGTTCTTGAACACGATTTCGCATGTGGGCGACCCATTGATTCCCATCTTATGCTCGATGCGGCGGACGGTCATACCTCCGTCGCGCTTATCATAAATAAACATCGACAGTCCCCTGCCGTCGCGGGTGCCTTCTTCTGTTCGGGCGAGAACAAGCGAGATTTCCGCATCGCCGTTGGTGATGAAGCGTTTCACCCCATTTAGACGCCAAGTGTCGTCGGTCGCGTCGTATGTGGCTTTGAGCATTACCGATTGAAGGTCGCTGCCCGCATCGGGTTCGGTAAGGGCCATTGCCATGGTCTCTCCCGAACAGACGCGGGGCAAAAATTCTTGCCGTTGCTCCTCACTGCCGAACTCATAGATTGTTTCTGCGCAGTCTTGCAGACCCCAGACGTTATAGAATCCGGCGTCGGCGCGGGCTATCATCTCCCCTATCATTACGAACGGAACTGTCGGAATATTAAGCCCATTGTAACGGCGAGGAATGGTGACTCCCATAAGTCCAGCGCTTTTTGTTGCCTCAAGGTTGAGTTTTGTGCCCGACGCGTAATCGACCCTACCGTCGTCAATGTGTGAGCCTTCCGCATCAACCGATTGCGCATTTTCGGCAATTATGTTGCCGCTGATTTCGCCGGCAAGGGTCAATATCTTCTCATAAGAGTCGATTGCGTCGTCATAATTGACGGGGGCATAGTCATACTGTCGGGCATCGGCATAATCACGCTCTTTAAGGGCAACTATGCCGCGCATGGCCGGATGGGTAATATAATGCTTTAAAGCAGGATTATCGGTGAAAAAATTTGACATTGATGCTTTATTTTGAATGTTTCTTGTAATAATTGATAAACTTGGGCAAGATGTCGTCAACGCTGCCGATTATTGAATAGTCGGCGATGTCGTTGATAGGCGCCGCGGGGTCGGTGTTGATTGAGATTATCATTGCGCTCTCTTTCATTCCAGCCACGTGCTGGATCTGCCCCGATATGCCGCAGGCTATGTAAAGTTTCGGCCTTACTGTCACACCGGTCTGGCCGATCTGACGGTCAGCATCAGCGAAACCCGCGTCAATGGCGGCGCGCGACGCACCAACTTCAGCGCCCAAAACCTTTGCCAAATCAAAGAGAAGACCGAAATTCTCCTTGCTGCCGACACCATAACCGCCAGCCACGACGATTTGGGCTCCTTTCAAATTGACTGTCGAACGCTGTATCTCGCGATTAAGGATTTCAACGACAAAATCGTCATCTTTCACAAAGTCATTAGCGTCAAGATTGACCACACGGCCGGAATAATTTGCATCGACAATCTCTTTGCGCATCACTCCTTCACGCACAGTGGCCATTTGTGGGCGATGGTCGGGATTTACGATAGTGGCGACAATATTACCACCGAAGGCGGGTCGAATCTGATACAGCAAGTTTGAGTATTCTTTTCCTGTCTTGACATCGGTGTGGCTTCCGATTTCGAGTTCCGTGCAGTCGGCAGTCAGACCACTACAGCTGGCAGAAGATACGCGCGGTCCGAGGTCGCGACCTATGCAGGTGGCTCCCATCAAGCATATTTGAGGCTCTATTGTTGCGAATAGCCCGCAAAGGATTGATGCGTGGGGCAGTGTTGTGTAGGGATATAGGCGCGCGTCATCCACAACATACAGGGTATCAACCCCGTAAGGCATCACTTGCGACGGCACGGCAGAGAGGTTGCGCCCTATCGCCACCGCATCAAGTTTTGCCGAAAGGCGGTCGGCAAGCTGGCGCCCTTTCGTGAGAAGTTCGAGACTCACATCGGCTACAATGGCTTTGCCGTCTATCTCATCTATCTCGCAGTATATAATGATGTTGTTCTTATCTTCCATAATTTCGGAATTGTATTTGGTGATTTGAATATGACACTATGTGACACATTATCCAATCGTATGATTCTTGATTAAAGTTTCCACAAGTTGTTCGAGTTGAGCATCGTCGTTGATCGACAAACATTCTTTGGCGGTGAAACTGATGCTCTGCACGGCTTTCACTTTCGTGGGCGAACCACTCAGACCTATTTGATTGGCATCCGCAGAGATTGTGTCGGCGTTCCACTCTTGAATCTTAAGCCATTCGCGACTGTCGTAAAGAGCCTTTATCTCCTCAGGAAATTTTTCGGCTTCCGAGGCCACGGCTGCGTATTTGTATTTCTGCAAACGGTAAGCGTTGCGAGGGCGGCACTCTTTTGCAGAGCCGTTTACAGTCAGGACGCACGGAAGAGGAGCCTTGACGGTTTCCAACCCATTGGCCAACCTACGGGTGACTACAATTCCGGATTCGTCGTAGCTCACCACATTCTCGGCATACGTGATTTGCGGCAAACCCAACTTTTCGGCCACTTGAGGCCCCACTTGGGCGGTGTCGCCGTCAATGGCCTGTCGTCCAGCTATTATCAGGTCGAATTTGCCTATTTTGCGAATAGCTTGAGCCAATGAATAGGATGTGGCCAACGTGTCAGCGCCTCCCAACCGGCGGTCGGTGAGCAGAATGGCTTCGTCCGCACCGCGATACAGAGCTTCGCGAAGCACTTCCGTGGCCTTCGGCAGACCCATTGTCAACACGGTAATGGAATAATTTGGATTCTTGTCCTTAATGCTCAGCGCAAGCTCTAAGGCATTAAGATCTTCCGGGTTGATTATCGCAGGAAGATTTGCCCTATTGACAGTGCCGTCTTCTTTCATCGCATCCTTGCCAACATTGCGAGTGTCAGGCACTTGCTTGATGAGAACTACTATTTTCAAATTCATGCTACTTGAAATGTTATGATTTTAATTTGTAAAATTACAAAAATTTCCGAACCCGAACAAATATTTAACCAGAATCGGTCATTGGCAATTATTGGAGGTGACGATTGTCAGTCCTTACTGAATTACCGAGTTGTTCTTCTTTGCCGAATTATTCTTCCTTTGCAATATTTGGCGCAATAATTGCAAATTTCTCCACATATTCCATTTTTTTGCAATAGATTCTGAAAAAATTGACTACTTTTGTAGAATATTTTACTAACTGATTATTTTTACATATTTTTATATGCAACCACTCATACAACACATAGTTGACGCAATCCACGACAAAAAGGGCCGTAGCGTCGCGCTCGTCGATCTTTCGGCGATTGAGCAGGCTCCGGCATCGTTTTTCATCATCTGTCACGGCGGTTCGCCCGCTCAAGTGTCGGCCATTGCCGACAATGTCCGCGACAAGCTGCTTGAAATCGACGGCATCAAACCGTTCAACTACGACGGCTACCGCAATTCCCAGTGGATTATCATCGACTACGGCAACATTCTCGTTCACGTGTTTCTCCCCGAAAACCGACAGTTTTACAACCTTGAGGATTTGTGGGGCGATGCCGCAATCACTAACATTCCCGATTTAGATTGACACTATGGACAATAAGCCTAAAAAGAAAATACGTTTTAGCATTTCGTGGATGTACTTGGCAATGATTCTTTTTCTTGCCGGCATGTACTTCCTCGACAACGACTCGCTCGTAAAGACCATCGACATCACCGAATTTGAGCGTTATGTCCGTCAAAACGCCGTTTCCGACATAACGGTCTATCGCAATAACGGAAAGGTCGAGGCTGAAATCAACGACTCCCTCGCTCAAAAGCTTTTCGGCTCACAGTACAAAAAAGACATGAAAGCGAAGGTGGTTAGCGAAGTGGCTTCTGCCGACAAGATGCAGGACAAACTCGACCAATGGCAGC
The DNA here is from genome assembly GCA_902795825.1 of uncultured Bacteroidales bacterium. Taxonomy (GTDB): domain Bacteria; phylum Bacteroidota; class Bacteroidia; order Bacteroidales; family Muribaculaceae; genus RUG14106. The sequence continues at coordinate 7,545 of CADBML010000041.1, read as the reverse complement.
AAGAAGGAGTCTATAAGGGCAACTACCGTTTCGACCAAGGGAACGACTACTCCTCATGGTTTTGGAATCTAGTGCCGTTTTTGGCCCTCATCGTCTTCTGGATATGGATGATGCGGCGAATGTCGGGACGCGGCGACGGTGCCGGAGGCGGCATTTTCGGTGTCGGCAAGTCGAAGGCAAAGATTTTCGACAAGGACAACGCCGTTAAAGTGACTTTCGACGACGTGGCGGGTTTGGCCGAAGCCAAAGTGGAAATCGAAGAAATCGTGGAATTTCTCCGGCATCCGAAACGCTACACCGACCTCGGCGGAAAAATTCCGAAAGGCGCGCTTCTCGTCGGCCCTCCGGGAACGGGCAAAACACTTCTCGCCAAGGCTGTGGCCGGCGAGGCCAACGTTCCGTTCTTCTCGATGTCGGGCTCCGATTTCGTCGAAATGTTTGTCGGCGTAGGTGCTTCGCGCGTGCGCGACCTTTTCGCAAAAGCCAAAGAGAAAGCCCCTTGTATTGTTTTCATTGACGAAATCGATGCCGTGGGACGTGCCCGTGGCAGGAATGCCAGCATGGGCGGAAACGACGAGCGCGAAAACACGCTCAACCAACTTCTCACCGAAATGGACGGCTTCGGCACGAACAGCGGTGTCATTATCCTTGCCGCGACTAACCGCGCCGACATCCTCGACAAAGCGCTGCTCCGCGCAGGCCGTTTCGACCGTCAGATTTATGTGGAACTGCCTGAACTGAACGACCGTGTCGACATTTTCAAGGTACACCTCCGCGACATTAAGATCAGCCCCGACGTCGATGTGAATCTTCTTGCACGTCAGACTCCCGGTTTTTCCGGTGCCGACATTGCAAACGTATGCAATGAGGCAGCCCTCATCGCAGCCCGAAACAACAAAAAGGTTGTAGATCCGGAGGATTTCTCCAATGCCGTTGACCGCATCATCGGCGGACTCGAAAAGAAGTCGAAAATCACCACCGACGAAGAGAAACGAGCCATTGCCGTCCACGAGTCGGGACACGCTACGGCCTCATGGCATCTTCAGTACGCCAATCCTCTCATCAAAGTCACAATTGTGCCTCGTGGAAAGGCGCTCGGTGCCGCATGGTATCTTCCCGAAGAAAGGCAAATCACTCCTAAGCAGGCTCTTCTTGATGAACTTTGCTCGCTTCTCGCCGGTCGTGCCGCCGAGGAAGTGTTTCTCGGCAGTATTTCAACCGGCGCCGCCAACGACCTCGAACGTGCCACCAAACAAGCCTATGCGATGGTGGTGTATTTCGGCATGAGCGACCGTCTGCCAAATGTGTCTTATTACGATTCGACGGGCCAAGCCTACGGTTTCACTAAGCCCTTCAGCGAAGAACGCGCCAAACTCATCGACGAGGAAGTGTCGAAAATCATCGAAGAGCAGTACGACCGCGCAAAACAGATTCTCCTCAAGTATGCCGACGGTCATCACGCCCTTTCGGAATTGCTGATATCCCGCGAAGTGATTTTCACCGAGGATGCCGAGCGCATTTTCGGTCCGCGGCCGTGGGCTTCCCGCACCGACGAGATTCTGGCTTCATCGGCAAAGGAAGCTAAGACCGACGACGATGCGAAATCATCGGCAAGCGGTTCGTCCGGTGATAAGGCCGACGGCACATCGGGCTCCGACGACTTCCCTGACGATATGCCTCCTTTCATTAGCGGCGAATGAAACGCTTCCTGTCGGCATTTACAGCACTGCTTTCCTTTTCCCTTCTGATGGCGAGTGTCGCTCCTCTTGAGGGCGACTCTCTTCTTGTGGCTACGAATGAGGTGTCGATGTCCGACTCTATCCCTGTATTCAACAAGGCTCCTAAATGGGCTAAAGACTGGCTTAATTCGCTCATCCGCGGTCACATCGACCGCACACGCGAACGTCGGCTCGACCTATCGTTTGCCGTCACCCCGTCCTACACCCGCGAGGCCGGCTTTGGCATTGGCGGCGCGGCCACTGGGCTATACAGGCTCAACCGGCTCGACTCTATCACTCCCCCATCCGACGTGTTCGCTTCCCTCAACGCCTCTATCAACGGTTTTTTCGTACTGACTATCAAGGGGAACACTATCTTCCGCAACGACAAATCCCGACTTTCCTACAAGCTCGAGTCCTACATCAAAGCTCTCGATTTTTGGGGTATTCGTTCCGCCGACTGCGACATCAATCACAAGTCGAGCTACACCCGCCGCCAAATCGACCTGCAATCGGAATATGTGATGCGTCTTCCAAAGAATTTTTTCATCGGCCTGCAAACACGTTTCGACTACACCGATGCGCGAAATGTCAAAGCTCCCGACTATTTCCTCGGCGAACGGCCACAATACTTCACCACAGGAATCGGAGCGCTCATCGAATGGGATTCACGCGACAACATCCTGACACCCACACGCGGCGCTCATTTCGCATTCAAACCGATGGTTTACCCCGCCTTTCTCGGCAACTCTAACACTACTGCCTACAGCTACAACTTCATTGCCAATGCGTATATCAGCATCGGTCGACATTCGACCGTGGCTTTCGACCTTTACGCCAAATCCAACAGTTCACGAATCCCGTGGACTTTACGCGAACAGCTCGCCTCGGATGGTGTCAGGATGCGTGGGTACTATATGGGCAGATATATCGACTGCAACCAATTGACTTTTCAGACGGAATACCGGCAACACATCTACAAGCGATTCGGCGCTGTCGCATGGGGCGGCGTTGGCTCCGTGTTCGACCGTCCCAAAAACTTCAAGAATGCCCAATGGCTCTACAATTTCGGTTTCGGGCTACGGTTTGAGTTCAAACACAATGTCAACGCCCGAATTGACTACGGCTTCGGCAAACACACATCGGGAATCCTCTTCGCCATCGGCGAAGCCTTCTGACAGGCCAAGCAAGCAAAAAGGTTAACAGACATCGAGGATATAAACATAAATTATCAAAAATTATCCATTAATTTCTAAAAATTCGTGGCTCATTTATGGCAATTCGTGTTAATCCACATCTCCACCGCCAAGGCTGTTAACCTTGTTAAGGGGTTAACAGACATCGAGGATATATACATAAATTACACAAAAAAGCCCCAAATTTGGGGCTTTTTTGTGAGAATTAAAATAATGCCGTGGGATTATTTCTTGCACTCTTTGCAGTCGCAGCCGATAATGCACCACACGAGGGCGGCAAAAACCGAACCGATGAACGGACCAACGATGAATACCCAAAGGTCGGTAAGAGCCTGTCCGCCTTCAAACACTGCGGGAGCAATCGAACGGGCGGGGTTGACCGACGTGCCGGTGAAGTGGATACCCACAAGGTGGATGAGAATCAGCGAAAGACCGATTGCAAGTCCGGCAAAATTGCCAGCACCTTTTTTAGCATCGGTTGTTCCGAGGACAACGAGCACGAAGATGCAGGTGAGAACAGCCTCAACGATGATACCGGCGAGTGCGCTGCCGCCAACACCGGCAAGACCGTTAGCACCAGTGGATGTGCCTGCGATCTCAGGGCTACCGGTATTCACAAAGGCATAGAGGATTGCCGAGCCGATAAACGCGCCAATCACCTGGAAAATCATGTACATGAGGGCATCTTTGCCCGAGATTCGCTTTGTGAGAAGGCAGCCGAGAGTAATGGCCGGGTTGATGTGGCATCCTGAAATGCCACCGATTGTATAAGCCATTGCGACAACGGCAAGACCGAAAGCCACTGCTGTGCCTACTACCGATGCTGTGTCGGCCCCGCAAGCGAGAGCTACGGCGGTGCCACAACCAAGAAGTACGAGAACCATAGTTCCCACCATTTCTGCTAAATACTTTTTCATTTCTTTTTCTGTTTAAGTTAAGTGATTAAATGATATGTGATTGATTATTATTTGACGATTTTAGCCACGACGCATTTACCATCGATGGTGGCGCGGACCAGATACACGCCCGCGTTGAGATTGCCCACATTGATGCGGTCGCCCAAGCTGCGAGCCACTTTGGCGCCTGAGATTGAATAAATGTCAATTCCCCTTGCATTGGCGATGGTGATGTTGTCGCCATTGCGCGAAATGATTGTCCGGCTAAGCATGGCGTTGTCAACACCCGATTCGGGAATGGTGACATCGGTCAACTGGGCCGTGCGCTCGCCCGTTCCTGCTTTGATGAATTGAAGTTCGTCGAAGTAGAGGGTGCCTCGCCAAGCCTGCTGGGTGATTTCCTCATCGTCGGGGTCGGTGTATTCGTGGGTCAGGAAGAAGCTGTCGAAATACCAAATGCCAGTGAGTTGGTCAACGCCGGTGAATGCCACATAGGGGTCGTTCTTCATGTCCCATTTCACATGTTTCCAACCGCGGAAGTTGATTTCCTGAGTTTCCTCAGGATGTTTCAAACCGCCGCCGGTGGTGTTGGCACGTACATTCGTGGTGATATGGTTGTTCGAACCGTCGCCGTAGAACCAGAACGCCAAGATTCCGTCGATTGAGGTCTGTTTATTGGTGGAATTGGTTGATTTCGACCAGTATTCGCGGATTTGCCAGAGGTTGTCGCTCGAATCTTCGTCGAAGTCGTAGATAAGCTGGCATGCGCCCGGGCTGGCCTTCGAATAGACCGGTGAAGTGACAGCGCGCCAGAAGTTCGCGTCCTGAGTCAAGCCCTTTGTCGAGCCAGAGCCGTCGGGAGCCCAAAATTCGTTGGTGTCGTCAAGGTTGCGGATTGTAGTGTAGGTGTTGTCGCGGTATTCCGTCATAAAACGGAAAGCATACTGGTCGGAAACATTACCCGAAAGGTCGGGGATTCCGCCCGCCAAGACAACGAGAAGCGTACGGTCGAGCGGCAAGTCCTCGTTAGGATAGAAATGGACAACCGATGCTTCGCGCACCACGGCATGGCTTACCGTGCCGGCAATGCTGTTTCCGTCCTTATCGGTGACAGAAAGAAGGTTTGCGTGGAGGTCGTCGTTCCATGCGAGTTCCTCATTAAACTCAATCCGGATGGGAGGACGGCGAGTGAAGAGCGCTTCACCTTCGGGAGTCGGGTCGGCAGAAACGACGTATGGGGCTTCCACATCGGGTTCGGCCATAGTGAATTCAATCACATAGTTACCGCCTTCCGTACCGTCGCCGTCGCCGTCGAAGAATTGGTTGGTCTGGCTATTCTTGGCGATCGAGCCGTCGATGGTCAATGTGTAGCGGTAGATGTTCGAGAGCTGGCTGACATCGATATTGAGCGTGTAGTCGTTGTCCCACGAGAGACCGATTTCGCCGCGGTTAATCGAAGTGGCTTGTTCTACCGATTCGCGGTTCATATTGCGCGAGAAGGTGATTGTAACGGGTTTTGTGGGATTGACTGCCGTGAAGTCGCTGACGGAAATGCCATCGACACGCGCAGGGGCGTGGGAAGTCATCTGCAGGTCGAGGAATGTGATGTTGTCGGCAGCTTCGCCGTCGTCGCTTTGCTTGATGGTGACAGTCCTTGTTTCGGTGTTGAAGCCGTCGGCGGCGAATGTCACTTCATATTCTTGTCCGCCGGTGAGCCCTTCAAAGAAATAATATCCGTTGTGGATAAGATTGGGATTGCGGGTGTATTTGTTGAACACCGATTCCCAAGTGTCGGTGGTGTAAGTCTTTCCATCGACGGTGACAGTCACTCCGTTGATGGGGACATCGTTTTCCGAATTAGTGATAATGCCAGTGAGGAACGTCTGGACCGGACAGTTCAGACCGCGGTATTTAAGAATAGAGCGGAAAGCGGCAAAAGCCTCAATGCGCTTATAGTCGGCGTTGATGTTGAGCTGCTGCTGCGAAGCGATGGTGTGGTAGCCACCTTCGGAGAGGAGCGACGGCATATTCGACTCGCGATTGACGTGGAGATAAGGATATTGGTTGGCGTGAGTCTCGTCGCTGGGATAGTAATAGCAGCGGTCGTAGTAATTGCCGCGGGTGGTGATGCGCATGGCGTTAGTGAGGTTGGGATTCAGTATTTCGCCGAAAGCCTTGCCGCCGTTTGGCGTTTTCTCGATTTCCACGCCATTTTTTCTCCAGCCGCCGAACAGGGTCACAGTCGTGTTATTGTTGCCCGAAGCGTCGGAGTGGATTGAATAGTAGAAGTCGGCACCCCAAGCGTTGGCCTCGTCGGTACGCTCTTCGAGGGTTTTCGACTCATTTTCTGTGTATCGGCAGAGCCGCAGGCAGTCGTCGGGGATGTCGGTATATGTCTTGAGCATATCTTGTACGTTCAAAGCGACGGCGAGCACCTTCTCAGCTTCGGAATAGCCCCAAAGGCCTTGGTTCTCGTGTCCGGAGTGTCCAGGGTCGAGATATAGTTTGAACGAGCCCCAGCCTTCAACTTCAGCCGCCTGGGCGGGAATTCCGGAAAAACCGGCCACTGTCAGCGCCATTGCGCCGAATAGGAATAATTTAGTCGTTTTCATGGCGCGTCAGTATTTGAGGGTGATTGTGTAGATTGACGAATCTTTGGAATTGACAAAAGCCACTGTCGAGCCGTCGGGCGACACGGCGGGCATCCGCGGAATGTAGCCGCTGTTTTGGAGCAGTGTCACTTTCGAACCGTTGACAACGTCGATGGCATAGAGCGTGGACGATGTGAATTTCATCCCGTCGTCGGTCACGACGGTCATCACAATCGTACGGTTGTCGGCAAGCCACGACGGATAGGAACCTTTGCAGAGGCTCACCACATTGCTTCCGTCGGCATTGCAAACGAAAATTCCCTTTCCCGCAATTTGGAAAGCTATTTTCGTGCCGTCGGGAGAAAGGGCGGGATTAATGACTACCGAGCCCTTGAACTGACGAAGTCCGTCAACCGACGAAGCCACGTCGGCGGGCTTGTTAAGCATCATTTCAAAAACCGTGGTGGGGCTAAACGAGCCGCCGTTTTTGAGTTGGCGCACCTGCGAGGCGGCGGGAGTGCCGTCAAAACGGTTTTTCGCAACGAGGACTGAGGATTTCGCCGAAGCCACATCGTAGGCTTTCAATTCGTGAAGCACCATGCGGTTCGCCGCGACGTTAGTGCGCCCGACAATCCGGCTTCCGTCGGCGGTCCATGTCATTTTGTAGCCCACGCCGGCATCCGACGTGAGTCGACGCAAGTTCGTGCCCGAGGCGTCGGCCACAAGTATGCCGGTGTAGTTATCGGTGGTAACGGCGATTTTATCGCCCGACGGCGACCATACGGGCGCCATCAAATGTTGGTCGGTCTTCAGCAGCAATCGCGGTGAGCTTGCGCCCTTTGGAAGGGCCACGGCCGCCACGATGCCCACTGTCAACGACAAACAGAACATTAGGATTTTTTTCATGCCATTTATTTTATAGGTTAATAAATTCAAATATTGGCCGCTATCTTATTCAATCACCAAAGTTAGAAATTTTTTGCCTTGTTTGCAACATTATTTAACAAAAAAAATCGCGCAGCACTGAAATCTCAGCACTTAAAAAACAAAAACAATAAAAACACTTTTACTGATTAAAGGGGCCTTCTATAAATTCCCCGTTCAAAAAGATGTCAAACTAAACAGCAACAACGATGAACTCTTT
>CADBML010000040.1 GCA_902795825.1 uncultured Bacteroidales bacterium | reverse complement strand
TTGCCCCAGCGTTTCAGTTTTCGCGCTTTGCGATATTCAAATGCTCTTCCCATAGGGTCAGTTGATTTTTATTGAATGATTTATTAATTATTGTTAGCGTAGTTGTGCGTCGAGTTGACGAGTGAGGTTTGTGATGATTTTATTCATGACGGCTTCGATTTGCTTGTCGTTGAGGGTTTTCTCCTCATCCTGAAGCACGAGAGCCACGGCATAGGATTTCTTTCCGGCGGGGAGCTTCTTGCCTTCATAGACATCGAAGAGGCTGACGCTACGGAGCAAGCGCTTCTCGCTTTGGCGGATTACATTCTCCACCTGTTCCATAGTCACCTCTTTGTCGATAAGAAGCGCGAGGTCGCGGTTGACGGGGTGAGTGCGAGGCAGGTCGTAGTATGTGATACTTTTCTTTGAGGCGATTTTCACAAGGGCGTTCCAGTCGAGTTCGGCGAAGAACACTTCCTGCTTGACATCAACACGGCGCGCTATTTTGTGGTCGATGATGCCAATTTCGCCGAGATGCTTGCCCGAGCGGGTATCGACAGAGAGAGCCTGCGAATATATGTCGGTAGTTATAGCCGACATTCTCAATTCTTTGTCGTCAATGCCGAGGCGAGCGAAAACGTTGGCCACGACGGCCTTAAGGTCGAAGAATGTGGCGGCTTCCACCGGGCGTGCCCAGTTGCCTACACGGATGTTGCCTGTGAGAAGGACGGCGAGATTTGATTTCTCGCTGAACGGAGCGAGAGGAGCATCGGAAGTTGATTCGGCTTCGGGGTTTGCGAAGTACACGTTACCGAACTCATACATCATCAGGTCGGCATTGCGGCGGTTGATGTTGTAAGCCACCGATTCGAGAGCCCCGAATAGGAGCGTCTGGCGCATGACCGAAAGGTCGGCGCTGAGCGGGTTGATGAGGCGCACACACCGTTCGGGAGCAAATGTGGTCAGCCCTTCGTAGTAGCGTTCGGCCGTTAGGGAATTGTTGAGTATTTCGTGGAAGCCGGCGGCTGTAAGCTGTTCCGAAATCGTCTGACAGAGGTTGTGCGCGAGGTCAGTGGCACCCTTATAGGAAAGGCTTGAGTGGACTGTCGAAGAGACTTCCACATTGTTGTAGCCGTAAATTCTTAGGATGTCCTCCACGATGTCGCACGGGCGCTGCACATCGACGCGGTATGTGGGCACTTCAACGTCGATTTCGCCGTCGCGGCGGGCAATGATGCGAATTTCAAGCGAATCGAGGATGTCATCCACCACTTCAGGCTCAATCTCCTTGCCCACAAGACGGTTGATATAGTCATAAGAGAGGGTGACTGGATAGGGGTTGACCGGTTCGGGGTAGAAATCGACGATGTCGCCGCAGATTTCGCCTCCTGCAAGTTCCTTGACGAGAAGGGCGGCGGCTTTGAGCGCGTAGATTGTGTTGTTGGGATCGACACCGCGCTCGAAACGGAACGAAGAGTCGGTAGAAAGACCGTGACGGCGGGCCGTCTTGCGTACGGAAGTGGCGTTGAAGCAAGCGGCTTCGAGGAAGATGTCGGTGGAGGATTCGGTCGTGCCCGAGTCAAGGCCGCCGAACACGCCGGCGATGCACATAGGCTCTTCGGCGTTACAAATCATGAGGTCGCGGGCGTCGAGCTTGCGTTCCACGCCGTCGAGCGTGGTGAACGGAGTGCCGTCGGGGCAAGTGCGCACCACGATTTTGCCACCTTTCACTTTCGAGAGGTCGAAGCAGTGAAGAGGCTGGCAGAAAGCGAAGAGTATGTAGTTGGTAATATCGACGATGTTGTTGATTGGGCGTTGTCCGATAGCCGTCAGCCTCTCTTTGAGCCATTTCGGCGATTCTTTGACGGCGACGTTGCGGATGGTAAGTCCGGCATAACGGGTACACGCCTCGGGATTGAGCACTTCCACCGGCGTTGCGCCGTCGCTGCGGTCGGGACGGAAAGCGTCAACCGACGGACGACGGAGCGTTGTGGCGATGCCGTTGCGGCGCATCCATGCGGCAAGGTCGCGCGCCACACCGTAGTGGCTGGCGGCATCGATGCGGTTGGGGGTGAGATCGACTTCGATGGCATAGTCGGAAGTCAGACCGAAATATTCGGCGGCGGGTGTGCCAGGGCGCACATCGTCAGTGATTACTATAATTCCGTCGTGCGACGTGCCCACTCCGATTTCATCTTCGGCGCAGATCATTCCGAGCGATTCCACGCCGCGGATTTTAGAGCGTTTGATTTGGAACGACTCGTCGCCCGAATAGAGCGTCGCGCCCACCGTGGCCACGACAACGGTCTGTCCGGCGGCAACGTTCGGCGCACCGCAGACGATTTGAGTCGGTTCGCCGTTGCCGAGATCGACGGTAGTGATGTGAAGGTGATCAGAATTAGGGTGTTCCTCACAAGTGAGCACTTTGCCGATGACGAGCCCGCGGAGTCCACCACGAATCGACTCAACCTCTTCGACACCGCCGGTCTCAAGGCCGATGGATGTCAAAGCGTCGGCGGCTTCTTGCGGCGTCAATGGAAGATCGACATATTCTTTTAGCCAGTTGTATGATACGTTCATAATTAGAAATTAAAGTGACAGTTTCGTTGCCCGCCGCGTCGACTGGAAATCGCATCGTTGCGGCTACAACCTGCAAAGATACAAATTTTTGCGTGATTATCCCTCTATCACCACAAAAAAAAACGCATTCCGCCATTTGATATGTCACGAAATATTTAGTAATTTTGCGGTGTAATCATCACCGGCTCGAACAAGCCTAAACCAAATTCATGATTGACGATTCCGTTTTTGGCAACGCTAAGGCGCTTTACAAGACGTTTGGCTGCAAACTCAATTTTGCGGAAACGTCGACAGTGGCGCGTATGCTCGCCGAAAAAGGCATCCGTCGGGCCGCCACTGGCGAAGAGCCCGACTTCATCGTGGTCAACACTTGCAGCGTCACCGAAGTGGCCGACAAAAAATGCCGGCAGGCCATCCGCTCTCTCGCACGCCGTTATCCGCAGGCGAAGATTCTCGTCACGGGATGTTATGCACAACTGAAAAGCGATGAAGTGGCAAGTCTTCCGAATGTTGTGGTTGTGGCGGGAATCGACCAAAAACTGCGGTTGACGGAGTTTCTCGACCAGTGGCAAACCACCAATCAACAGGTGAAGGTAGTCAACCAGTGGCGCGACATCCGCCAATTCTCGCCGTCGTGCGCCCGTGGCGACCGCACCCGCTATTTCCTGAAAATTCAGGACGGCTGCGACTATTTCTGCTCCTACTGCACCATCCCGCTCGCCCGTGGACGAAGCCGCTCCGCCACTATCGACCAAATTGTGGCACAAGCCCGACAAGCCGCCGACGAAGGCGGAAAGGAAATTGTCATCACCGGCGTGAACATCGGCGATTTCGGCAAAGGCTCCGACGAGAACTTCCTCAAACTCATATCCCGTCTTGACGAAGTGGAGGGCATCGAACGCTATAGAATTTCGTCTATCGAGCCTAATCTGCTCTCCGACGAGATAATCGACTTGGTGGCTCACTCGAAGCGGTTCACACCCTATTTCCACATACCCTTGCAGTCGGGCTCCGACGAGGTGCTCCGGCTTATGCGCCGACATTACGACACCGCCCTCTTCCGTCGCCGGATTGAGCGAATACGCCAGACGATGCCCGACGCCTTCATCGGTGTTGACCTTATCGTCGGCATGCGTGGCGAAACACCCGAATTGTTCGACGAATCACGCCGGTTTGTGGAAAGCCTCGACATCTCGCGCCTTCACGTGTTCACCTACTCCGAGCGCCCTGGCACAATGGCGCTCAACATATTTCCGGCCGTTGACCCTGCCGAACGACACCGACGCACATCCATAATGCTCGCCATTTCCGACGCCAAACTCGATGCGTTCAGCCGGCGTTTCATCGGCACGGTGCGCCCCGTGCTCGCCGAGCACTCTCGGCGCGGAAAACCTCTTGCCGGATTCACCGACAACTACCTCAGGGTGGAAATCCCATCAGCCCCGCAAATCGACAACAAAATAGTCAACGTCAGCCTGAAGAGCATCAGCCCCGACGGCGAAAAAATCATAGGAGAACTCGCATCATGAAAAAACTCCTCATGAAACTTCTGCTCAATCTCCGCCTCCCATTCTGGATTCTCTACGGACTGGCCGACCTGACGTTCGTGGTGGTTTATTACATCGTGCGTTACCGCCGAAGCGTAGTCGATGAGAACCTGCGCAAGTCGTTCCCTGAAAAATCCCACAAGGAACAACGCACTATAGCCCGCCAATTCTACCGCCATTTCGCCGACTATCTCTTCGAAACAGTACGCCTATCAACTATGAGCGAAAAAGAAATCCGTAAGCGCATCGTTTTCAAAAACATGGAACTTGCCGACAAATATTTCGAGCAGGGACGCTCGGTGGTGGCTTTCTTCTCCCACTGCGGCAACTGGGAATGGGTGACTTCAATCGGTTTTTGGAGCAATTTCCGCGACAGCGACGGACAACCTGCCACGTTCGCGCAAATCTACCGCCCGCTGAAAAGCAAATGGGCCGACGAGTATTTCCTCAAGTTGCGGAGTCATTTCCATACTCACTCCATTCCAAAAGCATCGTCGTTCCGCGAAATGGTCAGAATGAGAAACAGCGGAAGAATCAGCCTCACAGGATTCCTGAGCGACCAAAAACCCAGCCACGGCGACCATGGCCACATCACAACTTTCCTCAACCACCCCACCGCCATTATCTCGGGCACGGAGAGGATGGCGCGAAAACTCGACTTCGTCGCGCTCTACCTCGATATGGAAAAACCACGACGTGGACACTACGTGGTCAACGTCAGGCTAATCTCCGACAACCCCCGACTGACCGAAGAGGGTGAAATCACAGAAAGCTACGCCAAACTTCTCGAACAAACGATTCGACGCACTCCGCACATTTGGCTCTGGACCCACAAACGGTGGAAAAATAAAGTGGAACTCCCCGCCGAAAACACCAACGGAGGCTCACGCGATATTGAGCACACGACGTGATTGAAACATTAGAGGTAACTCACATAAAATTGGAAACTTTAAAACCCGCCTAAAGCAAGCAGCTGTGAAACCTATTGCAGTCATTATCCTCAACTGGAACGGAGAAGCCCTCTTGAAAGAGTTTCTGCCTAAAGTCGTCGCCACCACCCCTGCCGACATCGCTGACGTAGTAGTCGCTGACAACGGCTCTTCCGACGGCTCGCGTGCGCTCCTTGCCGAAAAGTTTCCCGAAGTCAAAACCATCGTTTTTGACAAAAACTACGGCTATGCCGAGGGCTACAACCGAGCCATCGACGCAATGGATTACAAATACTCGGTGCTGCTCAACTCCGACGTAGCCACCTCCGACGGTTGGCTACGTCCGCTCTTCGACCTTATGGAAGCCGAACCGAACGTCGGCGCCTGCCAGCCGAAAATCCGTTCTTACCGACAACCCGAATTGTTTGAATATGCCGGCGCTTCGGGTGGGTTCATCGACCGAAACGGATTTCCTTTCTGCCGCGGACGGTTGTTTGCGACCGTCGAAAAGGACGAAGGCCAGTACGACTCCGTACGCCCGATTTTCTGGGCCACCGGCGCCGCCCTCATGATACGAACCGAAATCTACCGCAAAGCCGGCGGCCTCGACCCCAAATTTTTCGCCCACATGGAAGAAATCGACCTCTGCTGGCGTGTGCTGCTCCTCGGCTTCGACATCAAGGCAGTGCCGAATGGCGTGGTTTACCATCTCGGCGGCGGAAGCCTCCCCGCCGAATCGCCGAGGAAAACCTACCTCAACTTCCGAAACAACCTGCTCCTGCTCCACAAAAACACTCCTCTTTCCGACCGACGAAAGCTGCTTTTCCGCCGCCGAATCTACGACACCATTGCTTGGGCTAAATTCTTGCTGACATTCGACTTCCGAAACGCAAACGCCATCCTTCGCGCACATCGCGACTTCCGCAAAATGCGTTCCCACTACGACACCTGTCCCGACATCAACCTACTGCGCACTCGCCCCGACTGCCGACGCAACATTATCGCCGACTACTACATACGCCGCCGACGCACATTCGCCGAAATCGAACGCTGACGATTCTGCCAACGATAGCCAACCGGCTAATCAGCCGGCAAAAGCCAATCGACAATTCTGCCGGGAAAAGGCGACCAAAGATAACCGATGCCTACCTACGGCTTACGTCTTCGCTGTCAACGGAGACCTACTATCCACTCCGTCATAATGGCAAGAGCCTCAGGCGAGAACGTCTCCTCTATATTATAGTATTCCTCCCCAGCGCCGGTCTTGCAATGCTGGAAAAGGTGGTTTAACCCCTCCAACTCTATCACTTTAGCGTTTTTGTTGTTCGCCAGAGCCTTTTCGAGCGGAGGCAGGTTGACATCGGCAATCACCTGACTGTCAAGACTGCCGATAAGAGCCAGAACGGGGCAGACCGTGGTGCCTATGTCGGCCGACGGGTCGTAGGCCACAAATGCGTTGAGCCATGCTGAAGCCGACGTCTTGAGGGTTTGTTCGTATGCCATTTTGGCTGCCTCGTCGAGGTCGGGGACGAGAGCCGCCATCGGGCTGAGTTTGATTTGCCGACGGAGCTGCGAGAGAAGCACCTTGTCGCCTGACGCGCCCGGGCCGGCGAGCGACACCACAAAATCGACCGCCTTGCGTGAGCCGAGCATGAAAGCGATTGTCCCTCCTTCACTATGCCCGACGACACCCACCTTACCAAACTCGCCCAACGAACGCAGGAAGGCAATTCCCGCCGCCGCGTCGTCGGCGAAGTCGGCCGTGGTGGCTTCAATGTCGAGGCCTCCCTTCGACTCTCCCACACCACGGTCATCGTAGCGCAATGTGGCTATGCCGTGCCGCGCGAAATAGTCGGCTATGACGGCAAACGGACGATGGTCGAAAACCTCCTCGTCGCGGTTTTGTGGTCCGCTTCCGGTGACCAACAACGCCACGGGTGTGGAAGCGCTCTTCGACACCTCGTAGCCTACCGGATATGTCAACGTGCCCGCAAATGTAGCTTTGGCTGCGGAGTTGACAAATGACACATCCCGTGTGGCATAGGGAAACGGCGGAATCGGGGTCTGAGGGCGATTGACTACCGACAGAGCCTTCTGCGTCAGTTCGAGCGGGAACTTCATTCCCGCCTGAAGAAAGTTGCCCTTCAGCACCCCTCTGGAAAGTGCGCCCTCGAATTTTGCCCCTATAGCCGACACCTCTATCGCGACAGCCGACACATCGGCCGACTTCAGACTTGCGGCAACACCCTTCGCTCCCTGTTCGGGCACATCAAGTGTGGCCGTCCATGCCGAATCGGCTTCTTGCGAAAGATGAAACACCAATGTTAGTTTCTGACCCATAACATCTAGTTGCCCCGACCAGTCGCCGGCAAGGCCCGATGCAGTCGGATTCTGAGCAAGGCAAGTCACCGAAAACGCCAAAGCGAGCGGCACAAATAAAGATTTCATGTTCATCGTCAATATTTTTGCGTTTGTCTTTTGCAAATATAGACATAATCTGCGAGATTTTAATTAATTTTGCCGTGGAAAAAGAAAATTACCTCGACCGCAAAACCGTCTCGCGGTTTCAGCCACGGCCAATACCCATTTTCCGCAATAACGATGACTGCTTTCTCCGACACCGACATCCTCTATATGCGCCGAGCCATCAGCCTCGCCCGCCTCGGCTTGTATGCCACCTCGCCCAATCCGATGGTCGGGGCTGTGATCGTCGCCGAAGGCAAAATAATCGGAGAGGGCTATCATCAAAGATACGGCGGTCCTCACGCCGAGGTGAACGCAATCGCCGACGCGGAAAGCCGCGGTCACGGCTCGCTTTTGCCTGCGGCTACCATTTACGTCAGCCTCGAACCTTGCGCCCACCACGGCAAAACGCCCCCTTGCGCCGACCTCATCGTCGGCAAAGGAATCAGGCGCGCAGTGGTGGCTTGCCTCGACCCTTACGGGAAGGTCAACGGAAAGGGCGTGGAACGCCTGCGCGAAGCGGGAGTAAACACGACGGTGGGTTGTTGCGAAGAGGAGTCAAAAGCGCTTAACCGCAAGTTTTTCACCGCCCACACCCTCCGCCGCCCTTTCATTTCCCTCAAATGGGCACAGAGCACCGATGGATTCATCGACCACGCACGCACCCACGACAACCCTCTGCCATTTAGATTCTCCTCACCTTTGACCACAGCCCTTGCGCACCGGCAACGCGCCCTTCACGACGCAATCCTTGTGGGTAGCGGAACGGTTATCGCCGACAATCCCACCCTCACTGTTCGGCATTGGTCGGGAAGAAATCCCTTGCGGGTGGTCATCGACCGCCGACATCGCCTATCGGGCAGAGAAGCCGTTTTCAACGGCGACGCTCCGACGCTCAGCTACGATTTGCCTCTCAGTGATGTTCTTGCCGACCTTTACGAACACCAGAATGTCACGTCGCTACTCGTCGAAGGCGGAACCGCTATTCTTCAAGATTTCATCGACAATGGGCTCTTCGACGACATCCTAATCGAAGTGACTTCCCACATATTAGGCAACGGCATTTTATCCCCCAAATTGACCAAAAATGTCGTTCATTTCTCTGAAATGAGTTTTTCAAAAAATAAACTACTGGTTTTTAGGCGACAAGAAATTCCAAAATGAGGTTCTGGGACGAAAAAAATTTCGTCCCACCAGATTGTTAGATATCAACATTTATGTAACACATTAAAATTCACCATAAAACAAAAAAGATATGTTAGCACTTAACAAAACAAACTTACTCGGAATTATAGTCATTTTGTCGGCTTGCGGTAGCGACGAGCCAAACCCAGG
>CADBML010000039.1 GCA_902795825.1 uncultured Bacteroidales bacterium | reverse complement strand
GCGAAATAATCGCGGTGATAGTTTAGCGGACGTCGCCCGCAGGGCGGTGCGCGATGGCGAAGCCAAAACTACTCAACGCAATTAGGAGTTAGGAATTGCGAGGCAATCGGGGCGATGCCGAAGCGGGTGTTGCCTGAAAGTCAGCCCGCGGTGGCTAAGCCATCGGCATTTGACTCAATTAGGAATTTTATAATTGCATAATATTCTGATTTAATTCTTAAGGGGATTTCTGTAAATTGCCTTTATTGTTTTTGTTTGTTCGGCGACACGGGTTTATGCAAGTGATTCATTATATTCGACATTTCCTAAAAATGAAACAAGGTCGTTATTCGCGTTTTGTTGATTTTCTTTGGCATGCACCGTCGATATATGCCCCTACATGGTGGGGTGATTTTAGTACTCCGGACGGGAATCGAACCCATATCAAAAGTTTAGGAAACTTCCGTTCTATCCGTTGAACTACCGGAGCGGGGTAAAAGCCGAAAGCCGGCGGTCGATGCGCGGCGCGTGGCGGTGCTTTCGGCGCAACACAAAAGGAGAGTCGCTGGCCGGAGGCCGGAACTCTCGTTTTGCTGTCGGGGTGGAGGAGTCTCTCGCTCGACGTGATTACTGTGCGGGGGCGGGAGCCGGTGCGGGCGCAGGAGCGGGAGCCGCGGGAGCTTCGCTGTTGGCGGGCGCAGGGGCGGCCTGCTCTGTGGCGGGGGCGCCGGCAACGCGCGACTGGTCGGGAGCGGCCTTCGGGAGGAAGAACACGGAAAGGATCGACAGCACGCAAATGGCGATGGCGAGCGTCCATGTGGCTTTCTCGACGAAGTCGGTGGTTTTGCGGACACCCATCATTTGGTTGCCTCCACCGAAAGCCGACGAAAGACCGCCGCCTTTTGATTTTTGAATCAGAACAATCCCGATGAGCAAAATCGCCAGGATTACTGTGATGATAATCAGAAATGTATACATACTTTAGGAGTTTTTATTGTTTGTTTTATGTTGTTCGATTAACACGATTTTTCGCAAAAATCGCATTTGGTCTGCAAAGTAAATACTTTTTTCTGGATAATTCAAACTTAAATGGGTTATAATTTCCAAAGCTTTGGAATATTTTTTCTGACGGATGTAGCTTTTTGCCAAACTTTCGGTCAGCATAGAGTGGTCGGCCGGGTCGGGATTCGACACGGGGGCGTTGTCGGTCGGCATTGTCGGCGGCGGGGTGTTTTTAGGGAAATGTCCGCCTTGCCGACGGCTTGAGATGATGAATTGGTTTATGCGTTTGTCCTGTTCCGAAGCTGCGGCTTCGTTGTCGTCGGGCTGGCTGTTTTCCTCTTCGTGGGCGAGGAGCTGGGCGTAGTCGGGCGCCGGGTTGAAAATGAGTTGTGTGAGCACCTCTTCTTCGCGAGGGTCGGTATTTCCGTAGGTGTTGATGAAAGTCGAGATTGCGTCGTCGGTGGAAGGGGAAGCCACTGGCTCGTCGTCGGGGTAGAACTTGGCAGAGTCGATTCCGGCGGCGCGGTCGGCCACGTCGTGGGGGTCGGAGGCGTTGAGGGCGAGGTGGTTGAGCAGGTCGGCGCGTTCGTCGTCGGAGAGCGTTCCGTCGTTGTCGAGGGCCAGTGATGCCGGCAGGGTGAAGAAAGGGTATTCTTCACGCATAAGGCGCAGAGCGGCTTTATCGACCGGTGTGCCGGAGTTGAGGCGCTCTATTATTTCGCTTATCTGCTGTCGGGTCATGGCTGTTTTCGGTGGGGTGGGGCTACCAATTACCGATGGTGGCATTGAAAATCAGTTCGACGATTTCTTTTGATATTTGGGTGCAAAGCTCGTCCTGCACGTCGGTGAGCAGCTCGTTGCTGTCGAAATCGCGGTAGGCGGAGAACGACTGGTCGAGGCTGTTGGAGTCGAGTCTGTTGTCGGTGTATTTCACGCGGACGGTAATGGTAAGCCGCGTGCGGGTGGCGTAAGCGTCCTCACCGACGGCTTGTGGGGTAAGGTTGTAGCCAGTGATTTCGCCCTCCATCTCCACGTCGGCCGCTCCATCGACGGTTTTCAGGCGGGTGTTGCGGGTGATATGGTCGAGGAGCTCGTTCTCGAAAGTTGTCTGCAGCGGCGGATAGACGAGGGCGGCGCGGATGGGGAAGTTCGACACACGGATGGTGTGATAGACCGTGTAGTCGATGGCGGCGCCGTTGAGCGTGTATTTGGGGATGCACGCACCGAGGGCAGCCAGCGCGCAGGCGCAGACCGCGATGCGGACGATATGTTTGCGTAACAAGTTCATGTCGTGCTGTCGTTAGCGAGTGCAAAGTTAGCTATTTTTCGGGAAATAAGCAATAATTGTGCCCGAACGTTGCCCGCCGCCGACCAGCGTCGCAGGAATGGTTAAATCGAAGGCGTTATAATTACTCGCCATGTGCCATCTTTCTCTACTCGTTGTGTGTAGCCCTTAGTTGTCAACCGTTTTAGTTGCTTGTTTACCGCCGCAACGTTGATGCCCACTTCTTCCGACAGTTTTTGAATTGTGATGTCGGGGACAGCATGCATAAGATTGAGAATCTTGCTGGTTGAGTCGCTACGGAAGTTCACTCGCTCACCATCGAACCACCATACATTGTCGCCTCTTTCGGTGAGGAAACGGATGTTGTAGGTAACCTCCTCCACAAATAGCTTGATAAAATAGGTGAGGAATTGTTGTATATCTCTTTTGGAGGCATGAGCGCCAAGGGCTGGC
>CADBML010000038.1 GCA_902795825.1 uncultured Bacteroidales bacterium | reverse complement strand
GGTCATTACGGCCTTGAGCACTTTTTTCATCACTCCGGGTTTCTTTTTCTCCTTCTCTTTTTCCTTGTCGGCTTTTGCCTGCTCTTTAGCGGCTTTTTCTTCTTCGGCGGCAGCAGCGGCCTCTTCGCTTTGGGCAAGGAGCACTTCAAAAGCGCTTTCACGGTCGACGGGGGTGTCGTATTTTCCGAACAGGCGCGAACCGTTGATAATCGAGCGGCGTTGGCCTTCATCGATAGCGCCGATTTGGCTCAACGGGAAGAGAATCTTAGCACGCTCCACCATTGAGGGCGCACCTTTTTCGTCGAGGAACGACACGAGAGCCTCGCCGGTTTCGAGGTTGGTGATTGCCTCGTCGGTCTTAAACGCCGGATTGGCGCGGAAAGTGTCGGCAGCGGTCTTGACTGCACGCTGGTCGAGCGGCGTATAGGCGCGGAGCGCGTGCTGGATGCGGTTGCCGAGTTGTCCGAGGATATTGATGGGGACATCGGTGGGAAGCTGGGTGACGAAATAGATGCCCACGCCCTTGCTTCGGATGAGGCGGATAACCTGCTCAATCTTGTCGATCATCGCTTTCGATGTGTCTTCGAAGAGCATGTGGGCTTCGTCGAAGAAGAAGATAAGTTTGGGTTTGTCGAGGTCGCCCACTTCGGGGAGCGTGGAATAAAGTTCGCTCATCAACCAAAGGAGGAATGTGGAGTAGAGCTTAGGCTGCAGCATCAAGCGGTCGGCGGCGAGCACGTTCATGATGCCTTTGCCGCCTTCGGTCTGAAGAAGGTCGTAAATGTCAAACTCCGGCTTGCCGAAGAATTTGTTGCCCCCTTGGTCTTCAAGCTGAAGGAGGGCGCGCTGGATTGCGCCGACGCTTGCTTTTGTCACGTTTCCGTATTTCAGCGTAAAGTCGGCGGCATTTTTTGCCACGTAGTCAAGCATGGCGCGGAGGTCCTTAAGGTCGTCGAGCAGCAGGCCACGTTCGTCGGCGATGCGGAACACGATTGAGAGCACTCCGGTCTGGGTGTCGTTAAGCTGCATGAGCCGAGCTAAGAGGTCGGGACCCATCTGCGAAACGGTGGCGCGCATGGGGTGTCCCTGTTCGCCATAGACGTCGAAGAAGCGCGTGGGGCATGCTTGAAATTCGGGGTTTTCGATACCGAATTCGGGCATACGTTTTTCAATGAAGCCCGAAAGCTTGCCCGCTTGGCTGATGCCAGAGAGGTCGCCTTTCATGTCGGCCATGAAACAAGGAATCCCCGCTTGGCAGAAGCTTTCCGCCAGCACTTGGAGGGTGACTGTTTTGCCCGTTCCTGTGGCTCCCGCCACGAGCCCGTGACGGTTGGCCATTTTGCCGATGATGTTAATGGGACCGTTTTCGCAATGCGCGATGTAAAATTCTTGGCTGTCAGTTTTGTACATTGTGGTTATTGTTTTGATTCGAAATTACTAATTAACTGGCAAAAGTAAGCATTTTTTCGCAAGCCCGCAACATTTCACGGCTTATTCGTCAAGATAATCCTGAACAAGCCGGAAAAATCGGGTCACATGCTCGCCATCGACAAACCCATGGTGGATTGAAAGCGCCATGGGCATCATGCCGTCGCTGCCCATTTTGCCGACGGTGAAAAGCGGATAGTCGTTGCCGTTGCGGCTTCTCAGAGTGCCGGTGACGGAGGTGAAAGCCAATTCGGGCACCGCGCTGACAAGGACCATGTCGAAGCCCGACAAGCTGTTTTCGGCGGAATATGCTTCTGTGGTGGCGGCACGCGCCATTGTTGCGGCGGCGGCTTCGACAAATGTGGCGTAGTCGGCGTAGAAGCGGAAACGTAATTCGGCGAAACGGTCCATCCCTTTCAGGCGTATCGGGGCAAGTCCGTCGATGCGGTCGTAACGCACCACACGGCCTTCGCGGTCAAGACGGTAATGTAGCTCAGGGATGTCGTTCGTCGCGCGCAGTATGGCATGGAAGTAGCGCAAGAAAAACGTTCCTCCGCCCTCCTTAGCCCGCCTGAAAGCCCGCGACGCATCGACAGGCACAGTGACGCACACCGTCGGATTGAGAAATTCAGCGAAAAATTCCATGTTCACTCGCCGTGGCCACGTCGATAAATCGACGAGGTGGCTGCGGTTGTCGTTGTTCTTGTCGGTCATAGTCGGCAGCAGATGTTAGGCGGGTTGTCATAAAGATAGTCGCACTCTATCCAGCCCACATTTTTTCTGTTTGAAATTTCAAACCTCAAATTTAATAAAATTTAAAGAAAATCCGAAGAATTTAACACAAATTAACCAACGGAAGCCAAGTAGTAACTATTCAGCGATTGGCAATTCTGGATTGGTGTAACCGTTCAGCGATTGGCAAAAACAATGAAGCATCGCTGATGCCAGTCGGGCGTCTATGACTCCTGCCGGATTTGGGAATTTGGAAAAGTTTTCGTAAAATTGCAATCGAAATCCCGCCTTTCCGCCATCCGCTTTCACATCGATATGAGGCGAAGCGGTGGACAAGACGGCAAGTCACGACACTTTCGTCAATATAGAAATGGACAAGACAATACGAATCATCCAATACGATTCTCCATGCGGACCGCTCTTTGTAGGGTCGGTGGATAACTTGCTTTGCCTTGTCGCATGGGCGGGAGCAAAGAATCTCGATGCGGTCATTAACCGCCTATGCCGCCGCCTCGACGCGATAATCGTCGCT
>CADBML010000037.1 GCA_902795825.1 uncultured Bacteroidales bacterium | reverse complement strand
TTGGCGACGCAACATACGATGACGTGGTTATTCGATCCAGTTGCTGCGGTCGAGGTTGCGGTAGGAGATGGCTTCGGCGATGTGGTGCTGAAGGATGTTCTCCGACTGGTCGAGGTCGGCGATTGTGCGGGCCACACGTAGGATTCGGTCGTAGGCCCGTGCCGACATGTTAAGGCGCTCGATGGCGTCGCGCAGTCGGGCGAGGCCGTAGCGGTCGGGGAGGGCGTAACGGTTGAGCAGGCGGGAGTTCATCTGCGCGTTGCAATAGACTGATTTTTCGTCGGCGAAACGCTGGAGCTGGATGTTGCGTGCGGCCACCACTCTTTGCCTGATGGCGGCGCTTGACTCGCCGGCGGTGCGTGAGGAGATTTCGTCGAAAGCCACGGGCAGGATTTCCACCTGCAGGTCGATGCGGTCGAGGAGCGGACCGGAGATTTTGCTGAGATATCGTTGCACTTGAAACGGCGAGCAGGTACATTCTTTTGTGGGATGGTTGTGGTAGCCGCAAGGGCATGGGTTCATCGAAGCCACCACCATCACGCTGGCGGGGTAGTCGATGGTGTATTTGGCTCGGCTGACTGTAATGTGCCGGTCCTCCAGCGGCTGGCGGAGCACTTCGAGCACAGAGCGGGGAAATTCGGGGAATTCGTCGAGAAACAGCACACCGTTGTGGGCGAGGGAGATTTCGCCGGGCATGGGGTTGGCGCCACCGCCGACAAGGGCCACAGGCGAGATTGTGTGGTGAGGTGCTCGGAATGGGCGCTGAGTCATAAGCATTGAGCCTTGCCGCAGGCGGCCGGCCACGGAGTGGATTTTGGTGGTTTCGAGGGCTTCGGCGAGAGTGAGCGGCGGAAGGATTGATGGCAGGCGTTTAGCCATCATCGACTTTCCCGAACCCGGAGGACCGACAAGGAGGATGTTATGGCCGCCTGCGCACGCCACTTCAAAAGCCCGCTTCACATTTTCCTGACCTTTGACTTCGGAGAAGTCGAAGTCGAAAGCGTTTTCGGCCCGTGCAAATTCTTCGCGGGTGTTGATTCGTGTGGGTTCGATGGTGATTTTGCCGTTAAGGAAATCGGCCACTTCAGCGAGGGAGTTGACACCAAAGACATCGAGGTTGTTGACCACGGCGGCTTCTGTGACGTTGGCTTTGGGGACGATTATGCCCTTCATTCCGAGTTCGCGTGCCATGATAGCCATCGGGAGAGCGCCGCGGATGGGGAGCACACTGCCGTCGAGCGAGAGTTCGCCCATGATCACGAAGCGGTCGGTTGCGCCTTCGGTGATTTTCTCGGTGGCGGCGAGCATTCCCACGGCGATGGGGAGGTCGTAGGCCGCACCCTCCTTTTTGACATCTGCGGGCGACATATTGATTACCACTCGACGTCGTGGCACGTCGAAGCCTGAATTTTGGAGGGCGGTCATCACCCTTTCGTGGCTTTCTTTAACAGCGGTGTCGGGCAGTCCGACGATGGTGTAGGATATGCCGCGATCGACGGCAATTTCCACTGTCACGAGAATTGCGTCGATGCCTTGAACGGCCGCTCCGAAAATTTTTATTAGCATAATCGTATGACGTTAAAATTCGCTGAAAATGCGCGGTTTGATGATTACTCCTGCGCGGATCATAGAATGGTGGATGTTGTATTCGAGCAAACCTTCGCCGTAGCCGTTATAGTATTGGACGAAGAAATACTGATTTGAGTTGCTGAACGGGCGGAAGCTGTACTCGACGATGGTGTTGTAGTTGAGCCGCCATCCGCGACGTTTGACGAGTGTGATAGAGAGATTGCTACGGAAGCGTGTGGGCAGTTCGACGGTCATTCCGAGTTGGTAGATACCGCAGTAATCGAGGATGTCGCGGTTGTTTTTGCCGTCGATGATAGGGATCCAGAATTTGCCGTGGACAGTGAGCATAGGGTCGATTATGACGCTTCCCCCAAAGCTGATTCTGTTCCACGAGCGGGATTCGAGACCGTCGCGGCCGTTGCTTTCATGCTCGAGAAGAAGGAAAGTTTTGCCGATATATTTGTTTTTGATGAAGAAAGGCTTTGCAAGGCCGATGCCCGGGTTGAAATTGAGGTCGGACATCGGCATGGAACGTTCGAAGACGTTCCAAAAGCATTTTTGAGTGTAGTAAAGATAGAGGTAGGTGTGCCAGGGCAGGGTGCTTCGGGTGAGCCGTTGAGAAATGGAGATTTGGAATTTCACGTTGGAGTTGTGGCAGGTTGGCGTTTTCCCGAGAGGGGTTCCCACGCAGAAATAAGTGTCTTTGTATAGTCCGAAGTGGGGACCGTTGTCGAATGCGTGCCTCACGCTGTCGGTGTTGATTATCATCTCGTCGTCTGAGATGATTTGGCTATCGGCAATCAGAGGAAAAAGCATGGCCGTTAAAGCAATTATAATATGTCGGACCTTTGTCGCTGACACGGATAAGCTGCAGTTGGGGTTATTTTTCTACAAAGATAAGAATAATCCGTGAATACGGCAATTCTCCGAAAGGCAATTCAGAAAGATGTCGGCTGAATTGCCTTGCGGAGAATGTCGTGACGATTAAAGGGGATTTCTAATAGAAAGCCCAATAAGAGGCTTGCCCCATGTGGCGGAAGAGGGATGTCAGTGCTCCTCTTTCAGGAAACGGTCGTATCCACGGGCTATGTCGTCGGGGGAGATGCCGAGGATATGCATCTGACGGAACAGGTTTGGGAGGACTTCGGCGTTGAATCGCGCCACCCTTTGCTGTCGGATGATGTCGGGAGCTTCGTCAGCGACGAAGAAGCCGACGCCACGGTCCTTCACGATAATGCCCTCGTTTTGCAATATTTCGAATGAGCGAGCCACGGTGTTTGCGTTCACTTCAAGAGTGACGGCATATTCCCTGACGGAGGGGATGCGCGAGCCGACATTAAATCGGCGGAGCATGATTTCGTCGCAGATGTGGTCGGCGATTTGCCGGAATATGGGTTTAGTGGGTTCGAAATTCATGATGGGTCACTGTTTGAATATGAAACGACGGTTGATGATTGAAGCGTGGCGGTAAAGTTGATATGCGCCTATCCACATGGCAGCTATGGCAGC
Source organism: uncultured Bacteroidales bacterium (assembly GCA_902795825.1). Classification (GTDB taxonomy): domain Bacteria; phylum Bacteroidota; class Bacteroidia; order Bacteroidales; family Muribaculaceae; genus RUG14106. The sequence continues at coordinate 2,888 of CADBML010000037.1, read as the reverse complement.
CCAAATTATGCCGTAGTAGAGTGCGTTGATGAATTCCAAATCGAATGTGGCAAGTTTGTCGAGGAGGGCTGCCACCACGAACGAGAGAAGTCCCGCTACGATGAAGAAGAAGAGTCCGAGGATTGTCTGCACACACAAGGTTTTCACGAAAGAGTAGTTATACCACAGCGCGCCTCCGAGAAGGAATGCCGACAGGTTGAAAATGTGGATGCTGACCACGGCGAATGCCGGGTTGAGGCTGTCGGCCATATTTGCCATAATTCCGGGGAAATAGAAGCCCAAAACATCGGAGTATTTCGAGCCGAATGATAATAACGTGACGTTGCGGACGCACTCTGCAACCAGCAAAGCCATGATGAAAGCCACGGCAATACCTATGGTGGAGATAAGCAGCCGACCGACGAACTTTTCGGCTTTCGACGCGGGCAGCATGAGATGGTTGATTCGTCCGCCGACGGTTTTCATAGGCTCGAATATCAGCGAAAGCGACACCATTATTGTGATGACAAAAGCGGTTGACGCTATCGAACTAATAGTGGAAATGTATTGCTCGCCGGAGTTGAAACTATTTCCGGAAATGAAAATGCTCCCTAAAATCATGCATAAAAGCATAATGATTGCGATGAGCGAAATACGGAAAATATATGAGCGCAGGTTGCTCATAAAGTCGAAGCGGATAAAGCGCGCCAACCGAGGAATCGAGAAGTTACTATTTGTTTTCATCGTTGCAGGGGTTTTCGTTGAGAATTTGTGAAAATTGTTGGGGCGAGGATAATACGGCGTTGAAAAGGGTTTCAAGGTCGATGGGGAAAGTGTCGTCGGGAGCGCCTGTCGCGGGATAAATTGCAGCGATGCCACCCAGCACCGGCTGCGAGAAGATTGCGCCCTCCACCGACTGCCCCAAAGCTTGCAGGCGGAGAGAGAGACGGTCGGTGACTCGTTGTAATGGGACATTGATCAGGAGCCGCGTATTGTCGATGATGACAATCTGGTCGATAAGATTCTCGATGTCGTGGGCCTGATGGGTGGAGATGATGATGGTGGAGTCGTCGTCGGCACCAGCTGCAATCACTTTGCGGAACTGGCTTTTCGATGGGATGTCCATACCGTTGCTGGGCTCGTCCATTAGCAGAAGGCGCGGTCGGGTTGCCAAGGCAAGTGAGACGTAGGCTTTCTTGCGCTGTCCCATCGACATTTGCGTCATCGACTTGTCGGGCTCAATTTCAAATTCCTTGATGCAGAAGTCGAGAAAATCCTTGTCGAAGCGGGGATAGAATGAGCCGAGCTCTTTGGCGTGTTCGAGGATTGTGCGGTTTGGCGTTTCGATTACCTCAGGCACGATGTAGGTTTCGCTCAATATCGCCGGGCTCCGGCGGAAAGTGGGCTCGCCGTTGTGGGTAACGCTGCCGTTTTTCGGTCGGAGAAGACCGGCAAGCAGATAGAGAAGCGTGGACTTGCCCGAACCGTTTTTGCCGAGCAGTCCGTAGATTTTGCCGGGTTCGAAGTCGATTGAAAAGTTGTCGAGCACCGGGAATCCGCTGCGGGTGTAGCTGAATTTCAGATTGTTAACTTTAATCATGACTGTAATATTTGAGGTTGTTTCTGAATAATCTGCGTTGCTGTTGTGGTGTATTACCACAATAGTACACTGCAAAATTACGCAGTCTTTTTCAATTCTGCAAATTTTTTTCAAAAAAAAGATTTTTTAGTTACGGATTCGCTTAAAATTGGCTTCGTCTTGGCTTCGGATTAGTCTCGTCTTGGCTTCGTCTTGGTTTTGCGGCAGAGTTGCCAGCAGAAAAGCTCGAAAACTCGACTGCTCGAATGTTAGAATAATCGAGAACTCAAGCAATCGAATAAACGAATACTCAAATGCTCTACTGCTCGAATATTCGAAAGTTTAAAAGCCATAAGGCCCGAGAATAAAAGAATCGGCAAAACGAAGATGGCTAAAGTTGTCCTTGTTCGACGAGTGTGCAGACGCGTTCGATGATGGCGTCGTCGTCGTTCTTTTCGGGTTGGTATTTTCCTTTGAGGTTCACCCCGAAAAGGCGGCCGAAAGTCTGGTAGAATCCGGCTTTGAATCCGCCGAAGAAAGTTTTGATGAGGGAATAGGAAGATTGGTCGGTTTCGCGGCGAATGAGTTTGACGAGCACTTTAGCCTGTCCTTTTGTGAATTTCATCAAAACCGGCTTATATTGTTTATAGACTTGTTTTTCCATTTCTTCGAGGTGCTGTTCGCGCTCTTTCTGAGAGGGGAATGTCTCGATGTATTCGTAGGTTTCGATGAGGGTTTCGCAGATAAGTTTGGCGTAAGGGAGCGTTTTCTTCACGTCGCGCACCGTACGCCAATAAAACTGTTCCTGTTTTTTGTTTTTGAATTTCAGCGGGGGATAAACAGTGACAGGCGAGATAACTATGCAGATGGTGGAGTCGCCGCTTTCGTCGTCGAGCATCCAGAAATAACCTTGGAGAGGTTTTATTTTCGGTGATTTTGGTTCGGGCACTTTGTTGACATCAGGTTGTGCCGAAGCGGGCAGGGCGGCAGCAAGCCCTGCGACAGCCATAATGGCGACAAATAATGAGCGAACAAAACGTTTCATCGGCTTTAAATTGCCATGCAAAATTACGCATTATTTTCGGTAATTAGACACCGATAGCCGCCAAAGGTTGAAAATATTATTTTTTCTTCACTTTGAGAGTTGAGCCGACAGAGAGGTGGTCGGAGGCTTTGCAATGGTTGAGTTTGCATAATTCATCAACGGTCATGCCGTTGCGGGCGGCGATTTTGTAGAAGGAATCGCCTTTTTTTACGGTGACGGTAGTGGTTTTTCCCTTTTTGTCCTTCTTCTCTTTTTTATCTTTATCCTTTTTGTCGGACTTGTCGG
>CADBML010000036.1 GCA_902795825.1 uncultured Bacteroidales bacterium | reverse complement strand
TGGCGGTCATTCGGTCGCAATGCCCGCATTGCTCCCTTGTTCCCGCCAAGTATCTTATAAATATCATCTCTGAATTTCCTGAAAGGCAATTTATAGAAATCCCCTAAAGTTTTTTCAATGAATGTAGAAAGCCTTATCACCGACCTCGCGCTGATACTCATCCTCGGCGCGGCCGTGACAATACTGTTCAAATGGCTCAAACAGCCCGTAGTGCTCGGCTACATTGTGGCGGGATTCCTCGCAAGCCCCCACTTCGACTATCTGCCATCGATCCACACCGAAGAAAACATCGAATTCTGGGCCCAAATCGGAATCATAGTGCTTCTGTTCACCCTCGGTCTTGAATTCAGTTTCAAGAAATTCGTCAACGTCGGAGGGTCGGCAATAGTCACCGCACTGATAATCATTCTCGGGATGATGACCACAGGCTTCGTGGCAGGCCACTTCATGGGCTGGTCGAACATCAACAGCCTATTCCTCGGGGGGATGTTGTCGATGTCATCCACCACAATCATCATAAAAGCCTTCAACGACATGGGCATACGGCACAAGAAATTCACTTCGCTGGTGCTCGCCGTGCTAATCGTCGAGGACCTGTTCGCCGTGTTGATGATGGTGATCCTCTCGTCAATAGCCATTAACAACTCCGTGGAGGGCGGCGAAATGATATTCAGCATCAGCAAGTTGGTGTTCTTCATCGTCATTTGGTTTGTTGTCGGCACCTACCTCCTCCCCTCCATCTTCAACGGCATCCGCAAGCAGCTCAACAGCGAGACACTTCTCGTAGTGTCGATGGGCTTGTGTCTGGGCATGGCCGTTTTCTCTGTGGTGTGCGGCTTCTCGCTCGCTTTGGGGGCGTTTGTCATGGGGTCGATTCTCGCCGGCACCAGCTATGCCGAGCGCATAGAGCACGTGATGACGCCAGTGAAGGACCTGTTCGGAGCGATATTCTTCATCTCAGTGGGAATGATGGTGCAGCCCGAAATAATCTCCGAATACTGGTCGCCGATTCTAATCCTGTCGCTTGTGGTCGTCTTCGGGATGATTGTGTTCGGAACGTTCGGAATGCTCGTCACCGGACAGAACCTGCGAATAGCTATCCAATCGGGGTTTTCGCTCACCCAAATCGGCGAATTTGCCTTCATCATCGCCACCCTCGGCATGTCGCTCGGCGTGCTCGACAAAACCATCTACCCGATTGTAGTGGCAGTGTCGGTAATCACCACATTCACAACACCGTATTTCATCAAAATGGCCGACCCGTTCTACAATTTTGTGGAACGTATTCTCCCCAAGCGCCTCAACTTTCTCATCGACCGCTATAGCGACGACGCCGAGAGCGAAAGCGAAAGCAAGGCCATTTGGAAGTCGGTGCTGAAAAAATACGCATGGAGGATTCTGCTTTATTCCATCATTCTTGTGGCCATCGCCCTGTTGTCGCAGAAGTTCTTCCTGCCGTGGCTCAAGGAGATTCTGCCCGACTGGTGGCGACTTCTCGGTGCCGCTGTCACACTCGTAGCCATGGCTCCTTTCCTGCTCGCTCTTTGCAGCCCGTCGATAAAACGTTCGGAGAGGAACAAGCTCGCCTCAAAAAACTCGCGTGTCAACATTCCGCTCGTCGTGATGTCGATTTTCCAGCTTATCATTGCGCTCGACTTCGTTTTCTACGTGCTGACGGTCACTTATTCCACTCGGATAGCCACCTACTTCAGCATCCTAATTTTCGCGCTCATTATTTTCGTGTTCTCAAAGCGCGTCAACAAGCAGTTGCAGTTTATCGAGCGAAAATTCTTCGACAATCTCAACGAGCGCGAACTTCGCCGCTCCGGGAAGAAAAACAACCTCGTGAGCGACATTCACCTCGCCTATATGACCGTGGGTTACGACTGCCCATTCGTGGGCGAACGCCTCAAAAATTCCGACTTGAGGAAAAACTACGGAGTCAACGTGGTTTCCATCCAGCGCGGTGCGTTGACAATCCCAATCCCTGGGGGCGACAACCGCATCTTCCCTGGCGACACTATCGGAATTGTCGGCACCGACGAGCAAATCCAGAGAATCCTTCCCGACGTGGAGCGTAACGAACAAAAAATAGCTGGCGCACGGGGAGATTTCGGCCTCCGAAACGTAGAACTTTCTGCCACCTCGCCCCTTTTGGGCAAAACTCTCGCTTCGGCCCGCATCCGCGAAGAGCACAATATGCTCCTCGTGGCGGCTCAACGCGACGAGGAATACATCCATCCCGACGGATCGTTCGCTTTCGCCGTGGGCGACATCCTATGGCTCGTGGGCGACAAGAAAAAAATAACCGACCTCAAATAGAGAACGGCGCGGGCGCACGAATAATGCGGAGATTAGGGCACAGGATTCACCTCCACTGCTAAGGGAGGATCTTATTACACTCCCCAGCATCCTTACACCGAACTCACGTTAAGCGATATCCTTAACGAGTTTGGCTCGCGGTTGGGAATCGCGGCTTTCAATAGCCAAATACATTATAATAGTGAATGGTGGTAATTTACATTAAAAACAGCAATCAATCATCACATTAAAGCTACAAACTTAAAGCGATTGTTGATTATTGTCGTAAGTTTGACAAAACTCCTTTATAGCGAGAAACGGAAGCCGCCATTAGCCTAATTAGCAGCCATAATCTAAAGTAATACTTTAATAGTGGTTTGTCGTTTGGCGGTTATGCGTGAGAACCGCATTTGATAAGATAAATAACCGGATTGCCCTACCCCCTGCCTATCCGTAGAGGTAGAGGATTAAACGACCGTCAAATTCCACAGAGATTTAAGTTATTCACCATAAACCAACGACATTAATGAGTCGGCCACGGCATAGCGGTAGTGGATATTGTCGTAGAAATTAGATTGTCGGTCGATGGCGTAATGCTGGAAAACATGCACGCGGTCGGAGCCGAAGATTTCACGCAGCAGCCGGATGTCGGAGGCGCAGTTCACTCGCCTGTAGTATGTAGGGCCCAGAATCACCTGATAGTCGGTAGAGTCGGCGTCAAACCGCTGTTTTATCCGACGGAGCGTGTCAACAGCCCGCGCCGACATAGGCGGCACCACCGAATCGGCTTCCGTTTTTTGATATAACTCCGCATACTTGCGGAAATAAGCCATCGAGTCGGCATCAAGCTCATGGTCGAAGTTGCGGTAGTCGATCTCGTTTCGCACCGGATCGTAGCTTAGCATGGGGCTTTCGAACACTCTGACTTCTTTGTTATCAACCATTTTCCCCGTAATCATGTAAGCGGCATATACCTTGATGAATTTCATATTCAGCGCCGACATGAAATGCTTGTAGTGATATGCGAAGAAGTTGTCGGCATGGCGCAACCGATAGTCCTGACGATAAACTACCTCGTCATGCTCCACATCGTTGAATTGGTCGGCATGAAATTCGAGAATCGCATATTTTATCCGATCGCCATGATTATGGACATATTCGATTTTGTCGAGCATACCGTCGAGGGTTTCCCATGCGGCATCGAAATGGAAGCACTCCGCGTCGGCAGGTAGATAGTTCTTCCACGAATCGATTGAATAGTAGATTGTGCGGGAGGAGCCTAACAGAAAAGCGTTAAAAGGCACAGAATCGCGATGATTGACATAGGCCTCAACTGCTTGGTGGCAACGGTTGTAGGGTTCCGTTTTATCCCGCATAGTCGAAGTGGGGTCGAATGGACCTATCACATTGAAAGGATCGATAATCCAGTATGCCGCCACGAGCAGCAGCAACGGCCAGCAGGCGAGCAGCGCGCGGCCGACGAAGCGGTTGAGTTCTCGTTTTTCTTTGCCGTCAGCCATTGTCAGAATTGGAAATAAATGAATGTTTCGGGTTTGCTCTCCGCCAACAGCACGACCATCAACAGAATGGCATAAATGGTCCACCGCGCCCAGGTGGGCATCGGCATCCGCTCGATGGCGAAACTCCGCTTGCGGCCAAGCCATTCCACGACCACAAAAGGAATCACATAGGCAAGGGCAGTCAGTCCGGAGGGAACGGCAGCCAAAGTGGAAGAAAAGCACAACGACGCGTAATTTGCGAAGAACGACATCGACGGGCTACGGAAAATGGTGAACCCCACCACGGTTATGGCAAACAGGAGCAGCATCAACGGAATGTGGCGAAGGCGCGGAGCGTCGGCGAACTTCACCTTGCCGAAAACCATTCGCTCCGTCACATAAGCCAGGCCCCACATCGCGCCCCAAGCGATAAACGTGAAATTCGCCCCATGCCAAAGGCCGGAAAGAAGAAACACCACGAGAATATTGAAACTGGTGCGGCCTTTGCCGTGGCGATTCCCCCCGAGGGGAATATAGACGTAGTCGCGGAACCAAGATGTCAGCGATATGTGCCAACGGCTCCAAAAGTCGCTAACCGACCTCGAAAAATAGGGATAACGGAAATTCTGACGAAGGCGGATGCCGAGCAACCGCGCCGACCCGATGGCGATGTCGGAATAGCCAGAGAAGTCGCCATAAATCTGGAATGAAAAGAGAATAGCGCCAAGCACAAGCGTTGACGACCCGAATTCCGACGCATATAATTCAGGTTCACTAAAAATGCGGTCAACATAGAGTGCGCAGACATCAGCGACTGCCACCTTCTTGACTACCCCCCAAAGAATCTGGCGTACGCCTAAAACGGCTTCGGAATAGTCGAAATGCCGCTCACGCTCTATCTGGGGCAACAACGACGATGCCCGCTCGATAGGGCCTGCCACAAGCTGTGGGAAAAAGGCGATAAATGTCGCAAACGCCACCATGTCGTCGGCCGGCTTGATTTGCCGTCGTGCCACGTCGATCGAATATCCCAATGCCTGAAACGTGTAAAAAGATATTCCCACCGGCAAAACCACATCGAGCGTGACCGCATCGCCCCCCCACCCCACTGCCGACATCATCCGCGAGAACGATTCGGCAAAGAAGTTGTAATATTTGAAAACGAACAGAATCGCCAAGTTCACAATGATATTCACCGCAGTCCATAGTCGAAGATTCCCCTTCGAGGCAAGGCGGGCGGTGAAGAACGTGGACAGGGTGGTGAAAATGATAAGAGCGAGGAACCGCCAATCCCAGCAGGCATAGAACGCGTAACTCGCCGTCAGAAGAAACAGATTCTGGACCTTAAGTCGGCGGGCAAATACATACCAGTAGAGCAAAAACACCACCGGCAGGAACAATGCGTAAAGAATCGAGTTAAAGGCCACCGTTCTGCTTTCTAAGGATTGTAGCGGTTGATTATTTCAGCAATTTCGAGGGCGTCCTGAGGGCTGACATGGGCGATGGGCAGACTCACTATCGAGCGGCACAGCTCCGACGTTTCCTGCTGAGTTAAATAACGGGCAATAAAAGGGTCGCACTCGTAGCAAGGTTGCTCATAGAAAGGAGTGGGATAATGCACGTCGGTGCCCACACCATTATCGGCAAGATAGCGGCGGAATCCGTCGCGGTCGCCTCTCACTTTCACAACGAACTGATGCCAAACGCTGCGTCCGTCGTTCTTTGGAAGGACGATATGCTTGTTGCCGATATTTTGGCAATACACGTCGGCAGTAACCTGCCTGCGGGCATTTTCCTCGTCGAGATGACGCAATTTCACCCTTAACATGGCAGCCTGAATCGGGTCGAGCCTGCAGTTGAGCCCATCATAAATATTATGATAACGGCGGTCGCTGCCGTAATTGGCGATGGCGCGGACAATTTCGGCTAATTCAGCGTCGTCGGTGGTGACAGCGCCCGCGTCGCCCACAGCGCCAAGATTTTTCGTGGGATAAAAGCTGATGGCCGCCACATGACCGAGCGAGCCGGTGCGGCGACCGTCGGCGGTGGTGGCTCCGATGGCCTGCGCATTATCTTCGACGATAATCAAGTCGCCTTTTTCTTTGCGCCGGTCGAATCCTTCGCCCCAGCACGTACGGCCGTAGAGATGCACAGGCAATAAGACTTTAACGCCTTTTTCCAAAAATGATATTGCGAAGTCGTTGTCGAAATTGAAGCAATCCAAAGCCGAGAATGCCCTGACTTTAAGACCGTTGTCGGTGGCAGCAAGAGCCGTCGCGATATAGGTGTTGGCCGGAACGGCCACGACGTCGCTCTTAATCAAGTCGCCTCTCTCCAAGTAAGCGCGGAAAATCAGCCGCAAAGCGTCAAGGCCGTTGCTGACTCCGACGGCATAGCGTGTGCCCACATATTCGGCCAATTCGTTCTCGAATGCCGTCACCTCTTCGCCGCCGATGTAGCGGCCGGAATCAATCACACGGCAGGCGGCGGCTTTCATTTCATCGAGATAAGGGGCGTTTAAGCGAGCAAGGTCGAGGAATGGATATTGTTTCGTTTTCATCTCGGAAGTTTGGTTTTAGTCAATGTCTTAAAACAATCGTAGTCGCGGCAATAGTCGGTCTCGGCGAACACGGTGGATGTCAGCGCCATGCACACCGACCCCGAAGAGAAATTGTTGATTTCACGCCAGACACCGGCAGGAATATAGAGCGCCTGATATGGGCGGTTGAGCGTGAATGTCCGCCGCTCGTGACCGTCGTCAAGAACCACGTCGAAACTGCCGCTTGCCGCCACGATCAGTTCCTGACCTTCAAAATGGGAATGTCCGCCGCGCTCCGAATCGGCAGGCACGTCGTAGAGGTAAAACACCCGTCGGAGCCGAAAGGGATATTCGGCAGTGTTCTCCACCACCGAGAGCGAGCCGTTCTCGTGGACGTGGCGGGGCAAATCGACGATGCGGCAGTCGGCAAGGGTCGTGAATTGGTGAGCGTTGACCATGGGATTGTCATCAGCACGCGCGACACGGGCGGGTTCACCGACAAGGCCTCGTGCCTCGTCAATCGTCGGCGCCTCGTCGGCAGGGTCGTAAATGGTCGATGACAATATCAACGCCACCGAATTTGTGGAGAAATTATTCAACTCGCGCCATGTCAACGCCGGCAAATATAAGGCGTTGTAAGAGCGATTTAGGCTATATGTCGCTTTTTCTCCCGAGCCTGTTTCGGCGACGACGTCGAAGCTTCCCGACAAAGCGATGATCACCTGCCGCTGACGGCGGAAGGCTTTGCCTGTGCGGAATCGTCCGCCAGGGACATCGTAAATCCAATACGCACGTTCGATTTCAAAAGGAATCTGCTCAGGACATTGGATAAACGACAAATTGCCTCGCGGGTCGGCGATTTTTGGCAAATCGATGATTTGTAAGCGGTCAGAATCCATTTTTGGCCAGGCGTATTAAGTATTTACCATAGTCGTTTTGACGCATCGGGCGAGCGAGAGCCGAGAGTTGCTCGGCGGTGATATAGCCTTTGCGGAAGGCGATTTCCTCGAGGGCGGCCACTTGGAAACCTTGACGTTTTTCTATCGTCTGAATGAAATTCGACGCATCCATAAGCGACTGGGTCGTGCCAGTATCGAGCCACGCGAAACCACGGCCGAGGCGCGTCACCCGCAACGTGCCCATATCGAGAAATGCCTGATTCACCGACGTTATCTCCAATTCGCCGCGGGCTGATGGCTTGACGTTTTTCGCCACATCCACCACCTTGTTCGGATAGAAATACAGTCCGACAACGGCGTAATTTGATTTCGGCACAGCGGGTTTTTCCTCAATCGACGTGGCATGGCCTTCGTCGTCGATTGCCACGACACCGAAGCGTTGAGGGTCATCGACAGGATAGGCAAACACCGTCGCCTCGCCGGTATCGGCGTCGGCAAAAGCCTTTTGGAGCATTTGTGTAAAGCCCTGCCCGTAGAAGATATTGTCGCCCAAAACGAGACACACCGAATCGTCGCCGATAAACTCCTCCCCTATCAGGAACGCTTGCGCAAGGCCTTCGGGACGAGGCTGTTCGGCATAATGGAAATTCACGCCCATCGACTTTCCATCGCCCAACAGACGGCGGAATTGCGGAAGGTCGTCGGGTGTGGATATTATCAGAATGTCGCGTATTCCAGCCAACATCAACACCGAAATAGGATAGAATATCATCGGCTTGTCGTAGATGGGTATCAATTGCTTTGAAATTCCGCGTGTAATGGGGTAAAGTCGGGTGCCGGCACCTCCGGCGAGTACTATTCCTTTCATTATGCTTGGTGGTTATCTGTTGCCGTACATTTGTTCGTAATATTTCTGGTAGTCGCCGCTCGTGACGCTCTCCACCCACTGCTGATTGTCGAGATACCAACGGACAGTCTTTTCTATGCCTCGACTGAATGTCGTCGCAGGAGTCCAACCTAATTTGGTGGCAATCTTAGTCGGGTCGATTGCGTAGCGCATGTCATGCCCGGGTCGGTCGGTGACGTAGGTGATCAGCGAGTAATTTATATCCTCCACCGAGCAAGCGAGAAGCCGCTGATATTCGGGCTCTTCGCGCATTATTCGGGCGATAATGTCGATTACTGAGCGCACAATCGTTATGTTTTGCTCCTCGTTGAAGCCGCCGATATTATATACTTCGCCAACGCGGCCACGGCGCAGGACAGCGTCGATTGCGCGGGCGTGGTCCTCGACGTAGAGCCAGTCGCGCACGTTTTCGCCTTTGCCATAGACAGGCAACGGCTTTCCAGCAAGAATATTCCTAATAATCAAGGGTATAAGTTTTTCGGGGAAGTGGTAGGGACCATAGTTGTTGCTGCAGCGGGTTATGTTGACGGGGAAGTTATAAGTGTCGTGGTAGGCGAGCGTAATCATGTCGGCACTGGCTTTCGCCGCCGAATAAGGCGAACGGGGCGAAAGAGGCGTCGTTTCGGTGAAAAATCCGCGGCCGAAGGTCTGCAGATTGTCGCGGTCTCTGACCACTTCACGCAATTCCGGCGACACTTCAAGCGGTTGAGGCGAGTCATAATCTTTTGTCAAAGAGCCATATACCTCGTCGGTCGAGATTTGGAGGAATTTTTTGCCCTCGCGATAGGCGGGACGTCCGTCGGCGGTTTTGTCGCCTGTTGCCCACGCATGGCGGCAGCAGTCGAGCAAGTTTTGGCATCCGAGGATGTTGGTTTCCAAAAACAGCCGGGGGTTAGTTATGCTTCTGTCCACATGGCTCTCGGCGGCAAAATTCACCACAAAATCGGGGTCGCGCTCCTCGAGTATGCGCGCTACGACTTCAGCGTCGCCGATGTCGCCTTTTACGAACTGCACATTCGGCAGGGCGATTTCCTCGCTGATGGTCATGAGGTTGCCGGCATAGGTCAACGAGTCCAATATTGTGATTTCCACCGCATTGTCATATTCTTTCAGCAGATATTTCACAAAATTCGACCCGATGAAACCGGCACCACCTGTGACAAGATATTTCGTCATTTTCGTCATAATTTCAAAATTCTTTGCAAGTTACAACTTTTTTGCGTCTTTGGCAACCTAAACTATTTTTTTCGCTTAACAGTATGCTTAATCTTAAGCACGGCAAAATTCAATTCAATCTCGGTTTCGGTCTCTCCTGTTTGCATTCCCTCACCAAAAAGGTCCTCCACTATCTTCCCAGTCTTTTGCATTAACGACTTTTGCTTAAGTCCTTCAGGGTGCTTTGTCATTTCGCCAATAGTGCGCGACAACTCCCTAAGTTTGGCAAACGCCTCAATAATTGCTATTGTGGTCTGCACAGCTTTCTCTCCTTTTAAGATGGTAGCGAGCATATATAGCCCTTTTTCTGTAAAAGCTTTTGGTTTCGTTCGGCTCATCGCGCTGATTGTGGTCAAATTTTTTGACCGCAAATCAGCAAGTTCCTTACTATCAACCTCAAAGACATATCCTTTTGGAAATTTCTTCGGATTGTTCTTCACCGCCTGATTAATTTCTTTTGTTTGTACGCCATACAATTCAGCCACAGCAGCGTCAAGAATCACCTTTTGCCCACGAATCTGCAAAATCTTGTCGCTTACCGCTTCGTATGTGATAATGCCACCCATAAAACACGCAGTTCAAAATTCTTTGCAAGTTACAACTTTTTTGCGTCTTTGGCAACACTTACCCGATTTTGTTGTGGTTTTGGTGGTTTTGTTGGACCTTCGTCATGTTTTTTTCGGCGATTTTTTTTGACGCTTCGCCGATATTGACTAAATTTGCATCGTAGTAATAACGATTATGACATTCGCAGAAAATAGCATCTGTTGTTGCATCAGTCGATAAGATTGGTGCTAAACGGCTATGCCTGCAAATTACATATTTTATTGTTAAACATTAGTGCCAATCGCCCCCCGAACGGAGATTGGCACTGTTTTTTTGACAACTCAACAAACAACATAACATTATGATTTACGACAGCATTACAGAGGTTATCGGCAATACGCCGATGGTGAAGATTTCCGGCATTGAAGGCCAGAAAGCGGAAATCGTGGTGAAAATCGAATCGTTCAACCCGGGCGGAAGCGTCAAGGACCGCATTGCCCTCGCAATGATTGAAGACGCCGAGCGGCGCGGCACGCTCCGCCCCGGAGCCACAATTATCGAGCCGACTTCGGGCAACACCGGCATCGGACTCGCATGGGTGGGCATAGCAAAGGGGTACAGGGTTATCCTCACCATGCCCGACACGATGAGCGTGGAGCGTCGGGGACTTTTGCGCGCTTACGGCGCTGAAATCCGTCTCACTCCAGGTGCTGATGGCATGAAAGGCGCGATCGCCGAAGCCGAAAGGCTCAAAAAGGAAATTGAAGGAGCCGTGATTCTCGGCCAGTTCACCAACCCCGCAAATCCTGCCGCACACACCGCCACCACAGGAAAAGAAATCCTCCGCGACACCGACGGCCGCGTTGACATTTTCGTGGCAGGAGTGGGCACAGGCGGCACTGTCAGCGGTGTGGCCAAAGCCCTAAAAGCGGAAATCGCCAGTGTGGAAATCGTGGCAGTCGAACCTGCCACCTCCGCCGTAATCTCGACGGGAGTTGCCGGCAAACATAAGATTCAAGGCATCGGCGCGGGTTTCGTGCCCGACACTTTCGACGCCTCGCTTATCGACCGTGTTGTCACCGCCACCGACGAAGAGGCGTTCGAGGGCGCACGCCTTCTCGCCCGTCGTTACGGAATCCTCGCCGGAATATCCTCGGGCGCGGCCTTCTCCGTAGCGGTTAGGCTCTCGAAGCTTGACGAAAACGCCAGCCGTCGCATCGTGGCACTGCTTCC
>CADBML010000035.1 GCA_902795825.1 uncultured Bacteroidales bacterium | reverse complement strand
GCGCCCCATATCTCCTCCAACGTACGCTCACCATTCAACCGCACGCAGGAAGTTAACACATAATGGCATTTGCGCGGTTGCCGCGGATGTATGGTCCGAACCTATTGCCCATGTTTTTGCTCAACTCAACAAAAATGTGTAACTTTGAAGCCTGAAAGGCTCTTCACGCAGTCGGCGACTGCCCTAATAGCCCCTTTCTAAGAAAACAATGGACCGACAGACGGCTCAATACCGACGCGCATTGACGTGGCTTGCCGTCGCCGTGGTGGCGATGGTGGTAGCGGCATGCGCCAGCATAGGTCGCCCCGAAGGCGGACCCCGCGACATCGACCCGCCGGTGTTTTTGGGAAGTAACCCCGCGCAAGCATCAACCGATGTCAGCCGCAACCGGTTCTACATCGAATTCAACGAAAATATCGCTATCGACGACGTGACGAACAAGGTGGTGGTGTCGCCCACTCAAAAAGCGACGCCCTCGGTCATCGCCCTCGGACGTCGTATTGTCGTGGAACTGCGCGACACGCTCAAGCCCAACACCACCTACACCGTCGACTTCGGCGACGCCATCAAGGACCTCAACGAAGGCAATATTCTCGACGGTTTCGCCTACAATTTCTCGACAGGCAGCACAATCGACTCCCTGCAAATTTCAGGCATGCTCTTCGAGGCACGCAACCTCGAGCCGGCTCAGGGTGTGCTCGTCGGCGTTTATTCCAACACCGCCGATTCGGCAATCACCACCCTCCCGATGGAACGAATCAGCCGCACCAACCAACTGGGACAATTCACCATCCGCAACCTCGCTCCGGGCACATACAGCGTCTTTGCCATCAACGACAAAAACCGCGACTACCACTGGGACCGCACCGAGGACGTGGCTTTCCTCGACTCACTTGTCACGCCTACGGCCATGGCCATCGTCCGCACCGACACCGTCCGCACTATCGACCACCGCGACTCCGTCATCACCCGCGCTTCTGTGGCTTATTCACCTAACAACATCCTCCTCACTTGGTTTAATGAAGATTACAAAGCTCAATATTTGAAGGACAAGTCGCGAACCGACTCGCTCAAACTGACTTTTATATTCGGAGCCCCAGCCGACACGCTCCCATCAATAACCCTCCTCAACGGCCCGCTCGCCGGCAAACCAATCGACAAATGGGCGCGGCTTAACGCCTCCGAAAATCTCGACACTCTGCAATACTGGATCACGGCCCGTGAAATCATAGCCCAGGACACCCTGCGGCTCGCCACACGATACCTGCGCACCGACTCGGCCCAATGCCTCTCTCCCACCAACGACACCATCCAAGTCGTTTACAAACGCCCGAAACCTAAAAAGGAGAATAAGAAAAAGGCCGAGACCGACTCGCTCAAACCTGCTCCCACACCGATGCTTAACATCCGCTCCGTCACCGGCACGACGCAAGAACCCCTTCTCAACCACATTTTCGCCGTAGATGAGCCTCTCGAGAACATCGACCTGTCGCTTATTCACCTCGAACAGACGGCCGACAGCGTATGGACTCCCGTGACCGACACCAATATCTCCCCCGTCAGAGCCACCGATCTGATGAACTTCAAAATCGCGGGCCCCTGGCAACTTGAAATGAAATACCGCCTTACCATCGACACCCTCGCCGCCCGAAGCATCTACGGCAAAACGAACAAACCCACGGTGATTTCGTTCAACACCCGCAAGGCCGAAGACTACGCCTCTTTGACTTTCAACATCGAAGGGCTCGGCACAGAACAAGGCGTGGTGGAACTCCTCGACGCGTCCGACAAGGTGCTCCGCTCTGCTATCACCACCGACGGCAACGCCCGTTTCGACTACGTGCTCCCGGGCACTTACTACGCCCGAATGTTTATCGACCGTAACCGCAACGGAAAATACGACTCCGGCCGTCTTCTCGAACGAATTCAACCCGAAGAGGTGTTCTACTACAACAAAAAAATCAACGTCAAAAAGAATTGGGACATCGCCCAGGCGTGGAACATCTACGCCATCCCTGTCGATGTCCAAAAGCCCGACGCCATAAAGAAGAACAAGCCGAAGAAGAAATCTGGCGACGACAAAAAGACCGACGACGAAGACGACGAATTTTCGTCCGGCCTGGGTTCGTCGTCGGGTTCATCGTCGCACGGCGGTCTGAGAGACAACCTCAGCATCGGCGGCGGCAAAAACAGCAGTAAACGACGCAACTGACCCCAACCGCCTATGGACAAGAAAAAACTCACTGCCGACCTTATTCCCGACCCACGGTTGTGGAGGCTCGCAATGGCAATCGACTTCGACTCTTTAAGCGTAATGGCCTGCTCGATTGTCGGCGAACCCGCCTCCGTGGCTTGCGTCATACCTCTCGAAAGCGACCCATCCGAGGCCGTCAAACTCCTCGAAGACACCATCTACGACAACCCCCTGCTCCTGCAGGACTTCGACCGAGTAGATGTAATCCTGCGCTCCCACAGTTTCTTCATCACCCCTTCCGCTGTCGATGACGACACGTTGACAGTCGTTGCCCGTCGCCAATTCGGCTCTTCGGGTAAGGAGTTCATCATAAACCCCCTTCCGAACCAAAACGCCACTTTTGTCACCGCCGCCGATGCCAAACTCATCGGCTTCCTCCGTCGCTCATTCTTCAATATGCGGCTGATGAACTGGCACTATCCGGTGTGTCAGTTCTTCGGTGAAAAAAATCGCTCCGGCAACAGTAAGACAATGTGGGCCAACATCTTTCACCAGCGCATCGACATCGTGGCCCTCAACGGCGGCTCGCTGCGAATGGCCAACACTTTCGACTGCCTCAACGAAAACGATGCCCTCTACTACATCATGGCCTCGATGAAAAACCTCGATTTCGACCCCAAAACCGACAGCGTCACCCTTACCGGCGACACCGAAATAAGAAAAAAACTCGCCTCGCTGCTGAGGGAATATGTCGCAAACGTTCTCCCCGCCATTTTGCCATCATCGGTGGTGGGCGCACTCGACAATTCGGCCGCTTCCCTACCAATCCCTCTATTGCTTTCACAGATATGCGAATAATCTCCGGAAAATACGGACGGCGACGCTTCGACGTGCCCACGAACATCTCCGCACGACCCACCACCGACTTCGCCCGCGAAAACCTGTTCAACGTGCTGTCTAACTTTATCGATTTCGACGGCATCACCGCCATCGACCTCTTCGCCGGAACAGGAGCCGTGTCGTTCGAACTCCTTTCACGGGGCTGTGCTGCGGTGACTTCTGTGGAACTGGCGCAAACCCAACTCTCGTTCATCCGAAAAGTGTCGGGAATCCTCCGATGCGAAAACCACCGAATCATCAAAGCCGACGCTTTCCGTTTTATCGAAAACGCCTCGTCGCCGGTTGACTTCATTTTTGCCGACCCGCCCTACAGCCACCCGCGGTTCGCTGAAATACCGTCACTAATCCTCAATTCTCCGCTCGTCAAGGCGGGCACGATTGTAGTGGTCGAACACTCATCGGCTCACGACTTCTCCTCGCTCAAAGGTTTCGCCGACCATCGCGCCTACGGGTCGGTCAATTTCTCAATCTTCATCACCGAATAAGGCTATCCCCTCGCGCTTTCTATAAATTCCCTTTATTGCGTCCTATAACAAACCCGCACAGGGTTTTTTATGTTTTTGTGAAAATCAATCACAATAATTTTATAGTGGACCAACAAAACAAGCCATAAATGAGCCTCTTTGAGCCTCTTTGCGCCATTTTCGATAAAAAATTGCCCTGAAAATTTTGCGGAATGAAAATAATGACTTAACTTTGCACCGCTTTTCGCAAGAACAGCAACGACTCCGTAGCTCAGTTGGTAGAGCAATTGACTCTTAATCAATGGGTCGAGGGTTCGAGCCCCTCCGGGGTCACAAAAAAAACGACAGCAAGCTTCCGTAAACCATTGGCGGCAAAAAGGTTACAGAAGCTTGCTGTTTTTTTGTCCTGACTTACGCCTCGAATCAACAGCCATTCGTTTGTTTTTCCGCATTGCATTTCACAATGACGCACGACCAATGGCTTAGGCTCAGCAACAGTAAGCAATCAGAACTTAAATTTAACATCAACTCTTATGGTGGCATCTGTTAAGCGTTTGTGACTGATGCCGTTAAATCTCCTCAATGTTGGGTCAAACCCATGTGTCATTAGGCATAGCCCTCCGCTCCACAAGGAGCGACTTGGCTTTAGGCTTTATCCTAGCACTTCGTGGTTAGGGGCACATTCCGCAGCTTCTGTTGCGACCAAGTTGCGAGGAAGTTGCGAGGAAAACGGGATCACTT
>CADBML010000034.1 GCA_902795825.1 uncultured Bacteroidales bacterium | reverse complement strand
CGGGAGCGAGGGAGCAATGCGGGCATTGTGACCGAGTGACTGTCAAGTAGATTCGAATATAATCCTGAATTTACGAAAGAGTTCATTTTCGTTACTGTTTATTTTGAAATCATTTGAACGTGGAATTTATAGAAAGCCCCTTTAATCAGTAAAAGTGTTTTCATTGTTTTTGTGAAAATGATAATGCGGGAATTTACTAATGTGCCAAATAACGGCGGCAACGGCCCGTCGAGTCAGGCCGTTGCCGCTGTTTTAGGTGGAATCGAAAGTCGGGGTTATTGTGCTTTGTCAACCGGGGCGATGAGCTTGTAGCCCTTGCCGTGGATGTTGATGATTTCGATTGCGGGGTCTTCGCGCAGGTGTTTGCGAAGCTTGGTGATGTAAACGTCCATACTCCGTGCGTTGAAGTAGTTGTCGTCAATCCAGATCGTTTTGAGAGCGAAATTGCGCTCAAGGATTTCGTTGACGTGGGAGCAGAGGAGGCTAAGGAGCTCCGACTCTTTGGTGGTGAGCTTAATGCTCTTGTCCTCGATGAGGAGCACTTGTTTTTGAGTGTCGAAGTTGAATTTGCCGATTTTGTACATGGTGATTTCCTTGCCTTTTTTGCCTTTCACCCGTCGGAGGATGGCCTCTATGCGAAGCACGAGCACTTCCATCGAGAACGGTTTGGTGATATAGTCGTCGGCACCGATTTTGAAGCCGTCGAGGATGTCTTCCTGCAGGGCTTTGGCGGTGAGGAAGATGATGGGCACTTCGCCGTTGACGTTTCTCACTTCTTTGGCGAGGGTGAATCCGTCCTTTTTGGGCATCATCACGTCGAACACGCAGAGGTCGTATTTGCCTTTGAGGAATGCTTTGTAGCCGCTCTCGCCGTCCTGAAAGAGGTCGGCGTTGAAACCTTTTGCTTGGAGGTACTCGCGAAGGAGCATACCAAGATTTTCATCGTCTTCGCATAGAAGAATGCGTGGTTTGTCGTCCATAATTGTGGGGTTTTAGATGAGTGGTAATATGATTATAAATTTTGTTCCTTCTCCGAATTCGCTCTCCACTGATATTGTTCCGCCGAGTTTCGTGACGATGGTCTGAACGTAAGGCAGTCCGAGTCCGAATCCTTTCACGTCGTGGCGGTTGCCGGTGGATACACGGTAGAATTTCTCGAAAATGCGCTTGAGGTTCTCTTTCTTGATGCCAATTCCGTTGTCGGCCACTACGATGCGGAGGTGACCGTCGTCGGGATTGGCGGTGCTGACCGAGAGCCGCGGCTCGACATCCTCTTTGCGGTATTTTATGGCATTGTCGAGCAGGTTGAAGATGATGTTGGTGAAATGCATCTCATCGACTGTGATCATCGCATTGTCGGCGTTGAGGTCGGTGTCGAGCGAACCGCCGTATTTTTCGACTTTGAGTTTATAGGTGTGCGCCACATTCTCGATCACTTTGTTGGCATCGACGTCGGTGAGCTTCAGCTGCACTTTGTTGTGCTCGAACATCGAGATTTGAAGCACTTTCTCCACTTGGAAGCGGAGGCGTTTTGTCTCTTCGTTGATTACCTTAGATATGTGCTGCATCATCGCTGGCGATTTCCTGACGGAGTCGTCGTTGAGCATCTGTCCGGCGAGCGAGATGGTGGATATCGGTGTCTTCAGCTCATGGGTCATGTTGTTGATGAAGTCGGTTTTCATCTCGGTGAGTTTCTTTTGGCGGAAGACTATGATGATTGTATAAACGAAAATTATAAGCAGGATAATGGTAAACACGAAAGAGGGCAGCATGAACTTGATGGAGGAGAAGATGTAGCTGCTTTTCGTCGGGAAATAAACTTTCAGGAAGTGCCGCTTGTTGGCATGGTCGGTTGGGAAAAGTGTTTTGATGAAAAGATTGGAGCGCGACACTTCGTCGGGGTTGTATTTCTCGGAGCGGTAAACCGTGGAGCCGGAATGGGTCACGACGGCAAATTCGAACGGGAGGGAAAGCCCGTTGTTTTCGAGTTCGTCGTGGAGATAGCTCCGTATGGTTGTGGAGTCGGCTCGCTCCTCGATAGGCCTGTCACTTGATTCGTTGAGGATGTTGAGGATTACTTCGTTAAGCAGGTTCTTTTGGTAAAGGTATTGGCTTTTGAGGGTTTCCTGCATCGACTTGTGCTGCGGGTCGAGGATCTCGATTTTGGGCATTTCGGGGAGAATGTTGACATCTTTGGCCGAGGTGACGTTGAATTCGAGGCTGTCGGGGGTGGTTGTGTAGCCCGGCATGATGGAGATTGTGTGGGTGGAGCTGGTGGGGTAGCTCGACGAGAGCGACGATTCGAAAGTGGAGATGTCTTCTTCGAGGAAATAGCGCGTCTCGTCTTGCTCAAGCTTGGTGGCCACGCTGTAAATACTGCGCTTGACCCCTTCCTCGAATTGGTCGTTGCGCATCTGGATCATGTTGGTGAGGTAACTCACCTGCACAAACAAAAGGCTGATGAACGACAGCGCCATCACCAATGTCAGTATCCAAATAGTAGATTTTCTCATTGCTATGACCGTAATTTTAACATAACGGTGCAAATTTAACATTTAATTGTGAAATATCCAAAATTTTTTAACAAAATTCATCTCGCCAGCAACCGACCTTTGGGGTTCTTTGGGTGTTCTTTGGCCGTCCTTTGGGTTAACAGACATCGAGGATATAAACACAAATTAATAATTTTTGGATCACTTGTACATAAACCAGTGTTGCAGAATAAGCAAAAACAAAAAAAAGCCGCGACATCGGAACATATACATATTTTTGTCTGCCTCATATAGTTCCACAACTGTTGACGCTGTTCATGCCCAAGGCGGTCAATAGCATTACGCTCCACAAAAACATCATTGCCGGCAAGGAAATCGGCATAGTGTCAGCGCTTTTATCGTGTCCTATGACATAACCCGCACTGTTTTTTATGTCTTCCCCGTCGCGGCGGTTAACCCTCATAGACCGTGGGATCCTCGATGCCAGCATCGGCAAGGGCCTGCCGGCGTTCGATGCAAGTGGCGCATTTTCCGCAGTGGTTCTCGCCTCCTTTGTAACAGGAATAAGTGTCGGCGAAATCGACACCGAACTTTGCGCCTCGGCGTGCGATTTCGGCTTTTGATAAGAGCGTGTAAGGGGCGAGGATATCGACGTTGCCGTCGGTGCCGGCGCTCATGGCTTCCGACATTGCGGCGATAAATTCCGGGCGGCAGTCGGGATAAACGAAATGGTCGCCGCCGTGGTTGGCTATCATCACATGGCGCAAGCCGCGGCTGTCGGCGATACCGCAGGCAATCGAAAGCATCACGCCGTTGCGGAATGGCACCACAGTGGATGACATATTGCCCTCATTGTAAGAGCCTTCGGGGATGTCGTCGGCGGAGCGAAGCAGTGCGCTGTCGAAGTGGTCGTGGATAAATGCCGCATCGACTACGAGGTGGGGAATGCCGAGTCGTCGGCAGTTGCTGACGGCGCATCGGCGTTCGCGGGCGTTTTGTGTCGAACGGTAGTCGAAAGTGACGGCGAGGGCTATCCGCGAGGCGTATTCATGCAGCAGTGTGACGGAGTCCATTCCTCCGGAGAGGATGATTAAGCAGTCATTCGACGGAAAGTCAGCCATTTGTACGTGATTTTAGGGCATCGAGCTTGCGTTGCGCCGCAAATTCTCGGTGGTCGGGGTCGGCATAATTAGCGAAAGGAATAATGGAAATGCCTCCGCGGGGATTGAACAGCCCTGTCACTTCGATGTATTTGGGATCCATCAGCGCGATGAGGTCGTTCATGATGATATTGACGCAGTCTTCGTGGAAATCGCCGTGGTTGCGGAACGAAAAAAGGTAAAGTTTTAGGCTTTTCGACTCCACCATTTTGACGCGCGGAATGTAGCTGATGATTATTTTCCCGAAATCAGGCTGTCCTGTTTTCGGGCACAAAGAAGTGAACTCCGGACAGTCGAGGGTCACGAGATATTCGTTTTCAGGGTGTTTGTTCTCGAAAGTTTCAAGCACTTCGGGCGTATAGCCGAAATTATAGGCGGTGTGCTGGTTTCCGAGCAGTGTCACGCCTTTGAGTTCTTTGTCAGTTCTTGGCATAGGAAAAGCAGTTTATTTCGACTTCCAGACGATGTAGTTGACGCATTTTTCGGGGAAAGTGGCGGGGGCTGTTCCGATTTCAAGTACGGAGTCGTCTTTCCCCACAGCCCATCCCGACACGCATTCGCCGCCGAGGAGGGAGATGGCATTGTCGATATTCATGTCGGCGAGCGCTTGCGAAAAGTCGTGGAACGACTCCTTCGAGCGGGCAATAACAACGAATGTGGAGGAATCACGTTGGCAGAGGGCGCGCCGATAGCCTTTTCCTTTGGGATTTGTGTCAACGAGGGCGCCGTCTTTCACGAGAGGCACGTTGCGGAAGAAGTAGCCTCCCATATCTTTGGCGTGGTTGAACTCGACGGGCGAAGCATCCACACCCACGGTTATCACGCTATCGACGATAGCGCAGTAGCCATCTTTGTTTTCGCCTTTTGAGGAGATAAATTCGCCTGCGGCGAAATCGCCCACGATATGCCATTCGCCCTGTCCCGACTGGCTGAAGTCGGCGGCTTTGACGGCAAGGACGATGGATGCGTCTTGCCTGGTGACGGTTGATTCGCCGACGATGAGTTGGGCAAACGCGTCGTGCGGGGTAATCACCTGAAGCGGTATGTCGTTGACCACGGTGTCGTTAAATTCGGCATAACCCGGGAGGTCGCGGATAGGTTCGGCCACGGGCTCGGGGTTGCGCGTGTATTTAGTGGCCACGTTATAATTCTCGCCGGAGGGGCGTCGGTCGGTGCGGTGCGAGACAGTGATTGCGATCATCACCACGAGGGCGATTACGAGCAGAACGAGGACAATGATGAACCAGTAGCGGTGGAAAAGTGGCTTTTTTGTCGTCGTGGCAGCTTGCTTTCCATCGTTACGGCGGTCGGTTTTGCCGGATTGCGGCTTGTCGTGGCGAATGATTCTCACCACGTCGTCGTCGTTCCTTTCGTTTATTTTCTCGTTGTCATCTTTCATCTTCAAACAGGGCTTTAAGTTGTTTCAACGCTTCACGCGAAGCCGACAGCTCATACTTCTGGTCGGAATAGTCCTTCAGCACGAGTTTTTGTCGGGAAATGTTGATGTAGTGGATATAATTCATATTGACGATAAGCTGTTTGCCGATTCTGACGAAGGTGTCGTCGTCGTCGCCAAACTGGGAGGCTAACATGGCTTCGATTTGGCCGAGCTGGTATGTGACCACGAGTTCATCTCCGCCGCCGGTTGTGATGGTGGAGTAGTTCCCGTTCGAGGCGATGAAGATGACGCGGTCTTGAGGAACGCGTATCAGTTCGGTAGAAGTTGATATGACTAACAAAGCGCTTGCCATCGTACTGCAAAGTTAATGCAAAGCGGTTGCAGAACAAAATAAAAAACGGATTTTTTTTGGCTTACCGGTTAATTCCCATGTTTTAATTTTCACAAAAACATAAAAAACGTGGGTTATGATATGGACCACAATAAAAGCGCAGACACTATGTCGATTTCCTTGCCGATAATGATGTTTTGGTGGAGTGTAAAGCTGTTGAGCGCCTTGGCTCTGAGCATCGTCTGCGTCTGTGGAATTATATGAGGCTGACAAAAATATGTATAGGGTCAGTCGGGGATGTCGATTGATAAGCTGTCGAAGGCGAGATGCACGCCATCGGGCAGGGTGGGCTCAACGTCGGCGTGACGGCCCATGTCGTGGCTCATGTGGATGAAATATGCCACACGCGGTTTCACTTTGTCCACTACCTCTAACGATTCCCGAAGGCTCAAGTGGGCAATATGTTCTTCGATGCGGAGCGAGTTGACAACGAGGGTATCGACGTTTTTCATGAGCGAAATTGTTTTGTCGGGAATGGTCTTGGCGTCGGTTATATATGCGAGATTGCCAATGCGATAACCCACTATTGGCAGCATATAGTGCATGACTGGCAAGGGCGTGATTTCGATTCCATCGACAAAAAAAGGTTCGTCACGTGAGATTTCGTTGATGTGGAACGACGGCACGCCGGGATAGGGGTGTTTGACGAAACAGTAGGGAAAGTTGTGCCGAAGGCCTTTCGCCACGTCGCCAGTGCAATATATCGGCAGCCCGTTGTGGCGGTAGCAGAATGGGCGCAGGTCGTCGATGCCACCCACATGGTCGTAGTGGATGTGCGTGATTAGCAGTGTGTCGATGTCGGGACTGCCTTCGCGGAGAATCTGGGTGCGGAAGTCGGGACCGCAGTCGATGAGGAAGTTGTGGCCGTGGTATTCGACGCGTGAGGAGCAGCGGAGTCGGTTGTCGCGCGGGTCGGCAGATGTGCACACAGGGCATCCGCATCCTATTTGAGGTATGCCGGTTGAGGTGGCTGTGCCTAAAAATGTGAGTTTCATAATTTAGTCGGGGACTATAGTTGCTGCATTTGCCGTTTATTTTCTTGTTTCGGAGAGTAGGCCGTCGGAAAAAACTAACGATTGGCCGGAATCGTAAATCCATAATTCCCGCAGACCGTTGCGCGACGGCTGACGCTCCACTTGTCGTGGCGCACCTAATGCGAGCCTACATTCGTCGCGCGACATTCCCACTTCAACTCGATTGTTGACGATGTTCTGCCATGTGGTTTCGCTAATTTGCCGATGGGCGTCGCGTGGATTAGAGAAAGAGAAGAAATTTTCGAATTTGCGGGCATCGGCCGATGGTCCGGCACTAAGAAACACTTTACGCTTGGTCGCGGGGGAATCGACGTAATGAAAAATGACGCCGATAGGGTAGAACTGGCTGCCTGCCACCACTTTGTCGATTTTTACGGCCATGAATTTCGGCGATGTCACTACATTGCCGTCGATGTCGCGCACGGCTGAAGATGTAAGGAAAAGCGCTTGTCCGCGAAGCATCCTGTCGGCATCATCGACCATGCTTTTTTCAATCGTGAAAGGTATTTCCACCTTTTTTTTGTTGGTGATGTCATCGAAGGCGATATTTGTGCGGTAAGTGTAGGCGTTGCCCAGCGAGTCGGCGAGAACGATGGCGGCCGATTTCTGCCCGGTGATGGACGCATAAGGCTCATGGCGGTTGAACGACAGCGTCATGCCCACAAGAGCGGAGTCGGCCGCGGCCATTCCATCGACGACAAGGGCGATGCGCTTGTCGTCAACGATGAATTTCTTGCCCTTTTTCCATTCGGCAAATGGTTGTGGCGCCACCGAATCAAACATCATTGCTTCGGCCGACCTCACCTCGGCGCGTTGCTGCCGTATGTCGGCCTCAGTGATTTTAGGGGTACTTTCCACGCCCGTGAAACACGACTGCAAAGCGGCGGCGACAATGACGAAGATGTGGATTCGGTTGAGCAACATTAGCGCGTTTGAAATCGCATCCGCGTCGGCAAGGAAAAGCGGGCGCGGATGCGGTGATTGATTATCTGATGAGATTGTGTCCGGTCATTTCCTTGGGCTGTTCGATGCCCATTATGTGGAGAATCGTCGGAGCGACATCGGCGAGTATGCCGTTGCAGATTTTTGCATGACGATTGGCGGTGACGTAAACGCATGGCACGGGGTTGAGCGAGTGTGCCGTGTTGGGCGAGCCGTCGGGATTGATGGCGTTATCGGCATTGCCGTGGTCGGCGATTATGATCACTTCATATCCGGCCTCAATCGCGGTTTCCACGGTTGAATATACGCATTGGTCGATTGTGCGCACGGCCTTCTCAATGGCCTTGTACACGCCAGTGTGTCCCACCATGTCGCCGTTGGCGTAGTTCACCACGATGAAGTTGTATTTTTCTGAAGCGATTGCCTCTACTAAGCGGTCCTTCACTTCGTAAGCGCTCATTTCGGGCTTAAGGTCGTAGGTGGCCACTTTGGGCGAGTTGACGAGCGTGCGGTCCTCTCCTTCGTAAGGGGCTTCGCGTCCGCCGTTGAAGAAGAATGTGACGTGAGCGTATTTCTCGGTTTCGGCAATGTGGAGTTGCGAAAGGTTGAGCGACGACAGATATTCGCCGAGGGTGTTCTCCACGTTTTCTTTGTCGAAAAGGATGTGAAGTCCGGTGAAAGAAGCGTCGTAGGGGGTCATGCAGTAGTATTGCAGATCGCGGATGGTCGACATTCCGGCATCGGGCATGTCGTTTTGCGTAAGGGCAATTGTCAACTCTTTGGCGCGGTCGTTGCGGTAGTTGAAGAAAATCACGACATCGCCCTCTTTAATTGTGCCATCGACGTTGGCGTTGTGGATTGGCTTGATAAATTCGTCGGTCACATCTTCGTCGTATGATTCCTGCATAGCCGCCACCATGTCGGAGGCTTGTTTGCCTTCGCCTTTGACGAGGAGGTCGTAGGCCACTTTCACGCGTTCCCATCGTTTGTCGCGGTCCATGGCGTAGTATCGGCCGATAATCGACGCTATTTTGCCCGTCGATTTTGCGCAATGGTCGTTGAGACTGGCGATGAATCCTTTGCCGGAACGGGGGTCGGTGTCGCGTCCGTCCATGAAGCAGTGGATGAAAACCTTTTCGAGCGAATAGGCTTTGGCGATGTCGCAGAGCGCGAAAAGATGCTCGAGCGAGGAGTGTACGCCTCCGTCGGAAGTGAGTCCCATGAAGTGGATGCCTTTGCCCGTGGCCTTGGCGTAGCTGAAGGCGTTGACGATTTCGGGATTCTTGCGTATTGAGCCGTCGGCAATCGACTTGTTGATTTTGACAAGATCCTGATACACCACGCGTCCTGCGCCGATGTTGAGGTGTCCCACTTCGGAGTTGCCCATTTGTCCGTCGGGCAGCCCTACGTTTTCGCCCGACGCTTGTAGTTGTGAGTTAGGATATGTGGCCAATAAATAATCCCAGTAGGGTGTGGGAGTGGAGGAGATGACGTCGCCGACGGAATGGTTGCCGATGCCCCATCCGTCGAGAATCATTAATAAAGCTTTTTTTGCCATTTTGTGCAGTTGTTTTTACGTTTCGTTGTCGTTTTTATTTGTTGTGGCGAAACTCGGCATAAAGCCAATCGCGTTTCGAAACGCAAATTTACGAATTTTTGCCGAGATTATCAAGTGGCTTTCTATAAATTCCCCGCTCAAAAAGTCAAACTAAACACAAACTAAACAGCAATAATAATGAATTGTCTATCGCTCCGCTCTATCGGGCTCCTTCCCTGAAAGGGGGCATTTTCGAGGGCGTCTTACTTATACATATTTTTGTTGGCCTCTTCGGCTAGCCGAAATGGAGGAATTTGTCGGTGATGAGAATACTTGCGGCCGACGAATCTCACGATTCGCCGGCCGCCCAACCTAATCTAAACAAACTGATTCTTTGTGCTGTCGAAACGACAAAGCACTTTCATTTGATAACCGATGGAAATATATTTTGTAAGGCCTAATTGTCGGATTGAGAGTGACTGAGGCGATATGCCTTCTTGCTTATAGCCGTGCGCGCGAAGGCTTATCCTTGACGGTGTTGGCTACGATGCGACAGGCGTTTCCAAAGAAAAGAGCGATGATGGCGAGTTGGATTAACATGATGTGAAAGTTTTGGGGTTCGACGTTTTTAATTACACGACAAAATTAGTGCCCGACCTGTGCGAGGTTCGGGCACTGATGTGTTAAAAGGAATTAAATCTAAAAAGAAAAATCTTTTATTCGGAGAATCAGTCGAAAATGCCTTCAATTGACGATTCGGGAGCGGCAGCCGACGACTGATGACGGTAGAGACTGTTGCCGCAAAGATTGAGGTCTTCGGGGATGTCGAATTTCGCCGACTGCTTGTAGGGCAGCGTCTTGTCGGCATAGACGCGCTTCATATATTTGCCGTAGATAGGCAAAGCCATGGCCGCGCCTTGTCCGTAGGCCATCGTGTTGAAGTGGATGAAGCGTTCTTCGCCGCCCACCCAGACGCCGGTCACGAGTTCGGGAGTGAATCCCATAAACCAACCGTCGGAATTGGAGTTGGTCGTACCGGTTTTGCCGCCCATTTGAGCCGAAATGCCGTAGGCTCCGCTTCGCAGGCTTGCGCCAGTGCCGTGGTTGACCACATTGAGGAGCATGTCGAGAATTTTATAGTAGGCTGTTTCGGAGATAACTTCGGTGTGCTTGGCCGAAAATTCGCTGATTACATTTCCTGAGGAGTCGGTGATTCTAGTCACGAAGACAGGATCCACGCGCATTCCTTTGTTGGAAAAAGCGGAATAGGCCGTGACCATTTCTTTGACGGAAACGTCGCATGAGCCGAGGGCGAGGGAGAGCGTCGGTTTGATGGTGTTGGTGATTCCGTAGGAGTGCATATTTTGCACGAGAGTGGCGGGGGAGAGCTCGTCCATCAATCGGGCTGAGATCCAGTTGTTGGAGTGGGTGAGCGCCCATTTAAGATCGACCATTTCGCCCACGCGCGCTTTGCCGGAGTTACGTGGCATCCAAGTGGTGCCGCCCTCTTTGAGCACGGGCTGGGAGTTAAGCATGAGGTCGCAGGGAGTGTGCCCTTCTTCCATGGCGTAGGTGTAGAGGAATGGTTTGACGGTGGAGCCTATTTGGCGTCGGCCGGTCGAAACCATGTCGTATTGGAATTGGGCGAAGTTAGGGCCACCGACATAGGCTTTGACATGGCCGGAGCGTGAGTCCATCGACATCATGCCTGTGCGGAGGAAGTGCTTGATATAGAGAAGCGAATCCTTCGGAGTGCGCACTTGGTCCTCCATGCCGTTGTAGGTGAAAATTTTCATCTCAGTGGGCGTGTTGAACGCCTTGATGATTTCGGCATCGCTTTTGCCTGCTTTTTTCATCATACGCCATCTGTCGGTGTGCTTCATGGAGCGGTTGATGATCGACAGGAGCTGGCTTTCGGGAAGTTCGCGGCGGTTAGTGGTGTAGGGAGCGTATTTGATTCCTTTCTTTTCGCGGAAGAAAGCGGGCTGCAGTCGTTGCGTCATGTGCTCGGCCACGGCCTCTTCGGCATACTGCTGCATTCGGGAGTCGATGGTGGTGTGGATGCGCAGGCCGTCGGTGTAGATGTCGTATTTTGAGCCGTCGGGCTTCGGGTTTTTATCGACCCAACCGAAAAGCGGGTTGTTTTCCCAAGCGATTGAGTCGTCGATGAAATGCTGCTTGTCCCACGAAGCGTAGTTGCTGTATTTGGGCTTGTGGGCAGTGAGGATGTGGCGCAGGTATTCGCGGAAGTAGGGCGCGAGACCGTCCTTGTGGTCAACGCGGTGGAATTCTATTTTCAGCGGCTTTTCTTTGTTGACGGCGGCTTCGGCTTCGGTCATCATTCCCGCTTTGACCATTTGGTCGAAGACCACATTGCGTCTCTCGCGCGTGCGTTCAGGGTGGCGGACGGGATTATAGTATGATGGGTTTTTCACCATGCCCACGAGCATGGCCGCTTCCTCGATGGTGAGTTCGTTGGGCTTTTTGCCGAAATAGACGAATGCTGCCGACTTGATACCCACGGCGTTGTAG
Organism: uncultured Bacteroidales bacterium; assembly: GCA_902795825.1. Lineage (GTDB taxonomy): Bacteria > Bacteroidota > Bacteroidia > Bacteroidales > Muribaculaceae > RUG14106. Next base: position 1,523 of record CADBML010000034.1, on the reverse strand, counting down.
AGGAAATCGAACTGGTTGAGATACATCCGGATGATTTCGTCCTTCGAGTAGTAGCGTTCGAGCTTGACTGCGATAACCCATTCGATGGGCTTTTGCACAGCGCGCTCAAACAGGCCCGACGATTCGGGGGAATAGAGCTGCTTGGCTAGCTGTTGGGTGATGGTGGAGCCGCCGCCGGCGCCTTTGTTGCCCATGAGAATTGTTTTGAACACCACGCGTAGAAGGGCGCGCATGTCGATTCCCGAGTGCTCCTCAAATCGGGAGTCCTCGGTGGCAATCAAGGCGTTGATCACATAGGGCGAGATTTCGGATATGTCGGCATAGACGCGATTGCCGCTGTTGCGGTAGTAGCGTCCGAGCTCTTTGCCGTCGGCCGAATAAACGATTGAGGCGAATTTATCGTTAGGATTCTTAAGCTCTTCGATAGGGGGCATATAGCCCACGATGCCGTTATAGACGAGAATGAAGAAAACGGCGGCGAAAGCCACGAATGCGAAGAAGAAACTCCACATGGCTTTGATTATGCGCCGTTTTTTTTGGTATTTTTTATTTAGCTTTTCTTCCATGACAGGATGCGTTTCCTATATGTTGAGAGAAGGGTGTGTGGGCGGTGTAAAGTTAGAAGAAATATGTGAGCCCTACCGACAGCTGACGGTTGCGCCCGCTGTAGTTGTCGAGTTTGAGGGTCTTTAATGCGTAGGTGAGCCCCCAAGTGTAGGAGCCTGTGATTTGCCATCGATGGACAATTTCGAATCCGAGGCCCGCGGTAAGTCCAACTTCACCGAAAGCATGGCTCAGGGGGTCGCATTTGCTGTGTGCCACCATAAGGCCGAGCGTGGGACCTCCGTAAACAAACGGGGCCACATAGTCCTCCAGACCGTTCATGCGGGTCCATTTGAAGCGTAGGTGGAAAGGAATTTCGAGGTAATGGAGATATGGCCTAACGTCGCCATAACCGTCGGCTGCCCACACTTTTTTCTCGCCGAGCTTCATGTTTGCTCCACGAAGCGAATAGTAGGCGCCGGTGTTGATTCCGAAACCTATCCCAGGAAACATCGACTCAATGGTGAAGCCGACCTTGAAGCCGGGGACGTTATTGACAGTTACAAGGTCCTGTTTCATGTGCAGGCCTGTGAGGTTGAACGCCGCTTCCACGCCGCGGCGCACTTGAGCGGTGGCGGCGGTGGCGGTTAACAGCAACGCTATTGCGAGAATCGGGAGAATCTTACGTTTGGGCATAACATTTCAATTTAATCTACAAAATTAATATTTCCTGCCAATTTCTGCAAGAAATGAGCCGAAAATGTTGTGGCATACACCAAGTGCAGATTCAATTGTAGAGTCAACATACACCGATAGGCATGTTTGAGAAGCGGATTCATACAATGATGACGAGAGGTTAGGGAAGATGGCTCAAAGAGCCGGAGGGGTAGAACTGACTTGTCCTGAAATAGGTTTACAAAAAAGTAAACAAATAATAGGATTAAAATGAAAACAGTAAAGCAAAGAAAGGATTATGAAAT